>NZ_JAHZOF010000004.1:0-217741 GCF_019553625.1 Anoxybacillus sp. ST70 | reverse complement strand
CTCAACTGTAAATACAGCTTGTTGTACCGTCAACATGTGATTCACCTCCTTGTCTATCAATATTCACATCATAGACAGGAAAAGCAAAAAATATTCAGCTCACTTTATGATGTGGCTGAATAGTTACATAGAAGAAATGTTGCGATGGGTTTCTAATAAATTTCCACATTTAAAACCTCAGATTAAATGGAATACACCAATGTTTACGGATCATGGTACATTTATCATCGGCTTTTCTGTGGCAAAGAATCATGTAAGTGTGTCACCTGAAGAAGCATGCATGGCCCATTTTGCCGATGAAATTGCCCAAGCTGGCTATAGTGCTACGAAAGGATTGTTTCGAATTCCATGGAGCGAACCAGTAAACTACGAATTGTTAGAAAAAATCATTGCATTTAATATTCAAGAAAAAGCAGAGTGCACAAGTTTTTGGCGAAAGTAGTAAAGTCGCCTCCAGAGCAAACGGGCAAATGATATATGGTATCTTTTGTAAAAATGATAAAGAGAGCAATGGAGGAATAGAAATGGCCTATGTCGTTGATTTTAAAAACGTGTCTACAATTGGTTTAGAGTCTTCTCCTTTCGCAGAAGCTCTTGCTGGGTTGCGTGCAAACGAAGCCCGTTATTTTATGAACAAATACAAGCATGAATTTACAGTTGTACCGGCGAGTGAAAGTCAAACAACGATTGATTATGTAAATCACATTTTGCAGGAAGAACGAGGAATTGAATTCGCCGCCAAGCCTTTAGAAACATCACGTTTTCAAGTCGAGAATATTCAATTTGCCTATGTCTTTTACGAAGACGGTCTTGTGGTCAATGTGATGTATACAATCGATGACCCTAAAAAGCGGGCTGTGGGTTTCAAGCTATCTGAAGGGATGGATATACCGAAGGAGCTAGAAGGAACGTTTAAATTCGCTCGGCAAAAATCTAAACTAGCAGGAACCATCCGAGGGTCGTTTTTTGTGATAAAAGGAAATTTTCAGGATAAACACCACCAAAGAGAGGAAGAAATGGAGCTTGAATCTCAAAAGGCGATAAAGAAAAGAAATAAAATCAGGCGTGTTGATTAACCAATAATATCCATGCATATCATAGAAAAAAGAGCACCTTTCCTGTAGAATGTAAGTAGCTACACAAACAAACCAAGAAGGTGCTCTCTATGAACAAGCATACCACCCTCCCACATTTGATGCAAAAAATTGTTTCTGATGAAGATCTCCAATCGATGATCGAAGCCGTTGGCTACCACGACACTTCGCGGACGTTTACGGTGCGTACGTTGGTTGAATTTTTTCTGTTGGCGGCACTTCATTGTCCAACTCGTTTGAACGATTGTTTTATGTTATAATTGTTATAACGATTATAACGAAGAGGTGAGCTATATGCTACATGCAGATCGGAAAGTGTTGAAAATAGGAAACTCACTAGGAGTTACTTTTCCTACGGAATTCCTTCAAAAGCTTGATATACATCAAGGAGACGAAATACAAATGGAGTTTAAAGATAACCAAATTGTGATAAAGAAAAGTAACAAAGTGAACTTGCCAAAAGGCATTTCGAAAGATTTTTTTGACGTGTTAAATGAAACGCTCGAGGAGTATGACGAAACGATTAAGGGGCTTGTTGATCGGTGAGGTATTTAACAGTAGAGGAAATCATTGCGACGAACTTCTTCATTATTGAGAAATACTCACCTCGTGAAATGAAAGGTGTAAAAGAAAAATCATTATTGGAATCTGCTGTGTATCGTCCACAACAAAGTCTGCTTGGCGAAGATGCTTACCCTACTATTTTTGAGAAAGCAGCTGCATTGTTTGAGTCTTTGGCAAAAAACCATTGTTTCCATAATGCAAACAAACGAACAGCTTTTGTTGCTCTTATTCAATTTTTGAAATACAACGGCTATCGGTTTGTGATGCCAAAAGATGAGGCAATTGAATTTGTTGTTGATGTGGTAAATCATCAATATTCCTTTAACGAAATTGTTGCTACAATTAAAGAATACACAGTGAAGTGTTAGTTTTGGTATTCCGCGAAATGAATGAGCTTTCATCTTTCCGACATATTGGATTTCTCAAGGAGTATTAGCGCTAGCGGAAAATCATAACACGTTTTGGGTGTATTGGTTAGGAGGCACATTCTATCATGTCCTTTTAATATGGGGGCTATTTCGGAAGTTTTTTCGCTCGATTGAATAACGGAATCTTCTCTTGCATACAAAAGAGTTTCTCGTACACCTTCGCGCTAAAGTAATGGAAACAAGCATTTCTCAAAAAGAGGAATGCTTTTTATGTTTTAAAACAAATAAATAATTTGAAACAATAATTATTTATTGTAAAACGATAAATAATGTATTAAAATGGAATGGAAATGATCGAAGTGAGGTGCTTGTTGTGAAACGAGAGACACTTTTTTTAAAAAGCGCTATTTTGATTATCGGCTCTCCTGTTGCTATGTTATGTGTATTTGTTTTACCTAAGTTTCCTAACTTTTATGCCGAGTGGTTGCCAGAAGTAGCGTATTTGCGCTATCCGATCACGATCTTTTTTTACGTTACCGCGATTCCGTTTTTCTTTGCGTTGTATCAAGCGTTCAACATTTTAACTTATATTGACAAAAACGAAGCGTTTTCCGATTTATCAGTAAAAGCGTTAAAGTATATAAAAAATTGTGCAACTGCCATTAGTTTGTTGTATATCGCAGGTATGCCGTTTTTTTATCTTACTGCTGATTTAGATGACGCCCCAGGGATTATCATCATCGGGTTGATGGTTGTGTTTGGAGCGATGGTCGTCGCAGTGTTTGCCGCAGTGCTGCAAAAGCTTTTACAAAAGGCAATCGAGATCAAATCGGAAAACGACTTAACCGTTTGAGGTGAATCACATGGCGATTATTGTGAATCTAGATGTCATGTTGGCGAAAAGGAAAATGAGCGTGACTGAGCTGTCAGAAAAAGTAGGAATAACGATGGCAAATTTATCAATCTTAAAAAACGGCAAAGCAAAAGCGATTCGGTTATCGACGTTAGATGCCATTTGTAAAGCATTAGAATGCCAACCGGGAGATATTTTAGAATATCGAAGCGATGACGAAATGTAATGGGAGGCAAAAGCGATGAGAGCGTTCATTCAACTCGTTCATTTTGGTTGGGAACAAGCGTTATCTTGCTTGTTTCCCGTTGTCATTTTTGCCTCGTTAGCCGTAACAAAAATGGTGCCGCTTCCTTTCTTGCCACGGTATGATTGGCTGCTTATTATTTGCCTTTTGATGCAATGGTGGATGGTGCGTACCGGGCTAGAAACGCGAGATGAATTAAAAGTGATTACGATGTTTCACCTCATTGGTCTTGCGCTTGAATTGTTTAAAGTGCACATGGGGTCTTGGGCTTATCCAGAAGAAGGGTATGTTAAAATTTTCGGCGTGCCTTTATATAGCGGTTTTATGTATGCAAGTGTCGCTAGCTATCTTTGTCAAGCGTGGCGACGGTTAAAGGTGGAACTCGTGAAATGGCCGCCATTTTCAGTCGTTGTTCCACTAGCTGCAGCGATTTATTTAAATTTTTTTACCCATCATTATTGGTTTGATGTTCGTTGGTGGTTAATCGGACTTGTTATGCTCGTTTTTTGGTCGTCATCCGTCACATACGAGGTGAATGGAACGCGTTATCGCATGCCGCTTGTGCTTTCATTTTTTCTCATCGGGTTTTTTATTTGGATTGCGGAAAATATTGCTACGTTCTTTGGCGCTTGGCAATACCCGAACCAAGCGAAGGCTTGGAGTATCGTTCACTTAGGAAAAGTAAGTTCATGGTTTTTATTAGTCATTGTCAGCTTTCTCATCGTTGCGACGTTAAAGCAGATGAAAGAAAAAAATCCACAGACGACGATTGCGGCGGTTAGGACGCAATAGAATATATGATTTTAGCGAACAGCAATCGTCACTGTTCGCTCATCTTTTTGATCCGATATTCTTCAATCACTGAACGGACGATATGAGAAGAGCTCCATTCACCGAAGGAAAGATAGGTGATTGGATATTTCTTCGAGAAAAGAATGGATTGAATTTGTTTTTGTTGTGCATCTTGTTCATACAAATCAATAATTTTTCCCTGAAGTTCTTGTAAATAGTTAAGCTTTCGTTGTAAAGCAGTTCGTCCGTCTTTTATATAACCAGCGTGAGCACAAAATATTTCGTTAAAATCGTACGTTAACACTTTTCTTAATGATTCAATCAATGTAGGGACGCTTTCTTCGCGCAAAACGACTTTTGTTTTTTCTAGACAGTACAAATCCCCTGTAAAAAGTTGTCCTGTTTCGCGATTAAGAAATGCGAGGTGATCGACCGCATGACCTGGTGTATGAATGACATCCCATGTCCCGTGGTGAGTAGAAAATGTTTTTCCAATCGGTTTGGCTTGGAAAGGGGGGCGTTTTCCCCAAAAAAACTTGCGATATATGGGATAATCTGCTTGTTTACGACAATAATCAATCATGAGCTCATTCATATAAATGGGCAGTTGTCGTTCGCTTTGTAAACATGCTGCACAACCTGTATGGTCTTCATGAAAATGAGTAATGACAACTTGGTCAATTTGTAATTGGTTGAAAAACTGTGTAAATTCTCGTGCTAACGATTGTGCTCCGGTGTCAATCAATACACCATCAATCGAGAAACAATGAACGGTTAAGCGAACTCCTTGAAATGTTAGAGTACCTTTGGCAACGTGGACATCGCCAACCGTTTCTTGTTCAAATTTTTTCTTTAGTAACATCCCCACTCCCCCTTAATTCCATTATACTATACAAAAATGAATAGTCATTCATTATTTTTGGTTTTATGAAAATCATCGTTTTTGTGCTTCATTCATAAAAAATGAGCTGCCCTAAAGCAACTCATCATATGACTAAAATACTTTTGATCTTGTCAAAAAACGTACTCCTTCGGATCCTTCAAGTGAAAACATGCCACCCCGGCCAGGCACAACATCAATAATAAGTTGTGTATGTTTCCAATATTCATATTGAGCAGCATGCATATAAAATGGACATCCTCCAATTTCGCCAAGCAATACATCTGAGTCACCGATCATAAACTCTCCTTGCGGGTAACACATCGGTGAACTTCCGTCGCAACATCCACCTGATTGATGAAACATCAGTGGACCATATTTCGCTTTTAGCTTTTCAATAAGTTGTAGGGCTGCTTCGGTCGCTATGACTTTCGGTTGCATGTGTCCCATCCTTTCAAAAAGGCAGCGCTTTCGAGACGCTGCCTTGACGATTAAAAAAATCCAAGTTTTTTCGGTGAGTAGCTAACAAGTAAGTTTTTCGTTTGTTGATAATGTTCGAGCATCATTTTGTGCGTTTCACGTCCGATTCCTGACATTTTATATCCACCAAATGCCGCATGCGCAGGATATGCGTGATAACAATTTGTCCATACACGTCCAGCTTGAATGCCACGTCCAAAGCGATACGCTGTATTAATATCGCGCGTCCATACTCCAGCACCTAGTCCGTATAATGTGTCATTTGCGATCGCTAACGCTTCATCTTTATCTTTAAATGTGGTGACAGATACAACCGGACCGAAAATTTCTTCTTGGAAGATACGCATACGATTATGCCCTTTAAAGACGGTTGGTTTGACATAATAACCACCTTGTAAGTCTCCTTCTAACATATTGCGCTCGCCGCCGATTAGAAGTTCAGCCCCTTCTTGTTTACCGATGTCGATGTATGACAAAATTTTTTCTAGCTGTTCAGATGAGGCTTGAGCGCCAATCATCGTACTCGTATCGAGCGGATTTCCTTGTTTAATTTGCTTCACTCGTTCTAAAGCCCGTTCCATAAACACATCGTAAATCGATTCTTCGATTAACGCGCGTGAAGGGCATGTACAAACTTCCCCTTGATTTAATGCAAACATCGTAAAACCTTCCAATGCTTTATCGAAAAATTCGTCATCTTTCGCAACAACGTCAGCGAAGAAAATGTTTGGTGATTTTCCGCCGAGTTCAAGCGTAACCGGAATTAAATTTTGAGATGCATATTGCATAATTAAACGTCCGGTTGTCGTTTCGCCAGTAAAGGCAACTTTTGCAATTCGTGGGTTAGAAGCGAGCGGTTTGCCAGCTTCAAGACCAAATCCGTTGACGACGTTGATAACACCTTTTGGTAATAAGTCTTGAATTAACTCGATTAGCACAAGAATCGATGTTGGAGTTTGTTCTGCTGGCTTTAATACGACGCAGTTACCAGCAGCTAAAGCAGGTGCGAGTTTCCACGCTGCCATTAAAATTGGGAAGTTCCAAGGGATAATTTGTCCGACAACTCCAAGCGGCTCTTTGAAATGATAAGCGACGGTATCATCGTCAAGCTCTGCAAGCGTGCCTTCTTCAGCGCGAATGCAACCCGCAAAATAGCGGAAATGATCAATTGCCAACGGAATGTCAGCGGCACGCGTTTCACGAATCGGTTTTCCGTTTTCCCATGTTTCTGCGACCGCAAGCATGTCTAAATTCTCTTCCATTCGGTCTGCGATTTTATTTAATAGGCGTGCACGTTCAGCGACAGATGTGCGTCCCCATGTTTCTTTCGCCGCATGAGCAGCATCGAGTGCTAATTCGATATCAGCTGCTTTCGAGCGAGGAACTTCGCAATATACTTGTCCAGTAACGGGCGAAATATTTTCAAAATATTCACCGTCAATGGGAGGTACCCATTCTCCACCGATGAAATTTTCGTATCTCTTTTTAAATGTAATGAGTGAGCCAGGTTGCCCAGGCTGAGCATAAATCATGTAAACTCCTCCTTTTGTATCCGTTTTCAAATGAAAATAAATGACCAAGTCTGATACACATCATATGTGTCGATTTAGTGAAATATGATCTACTACATCGTTTTTATTTCACTTATTTGATTGATTATCGGATTACAAGAAGTTCTTATATTTCGTTAGCTAAATAAAGAGGGGAGATTATCTAAAAAGGAATTGTAGAAGAACATAGTTTGAAGAATCGAATTGAAGTGAATAGACTTGTTAGAGATATTTTTTAAAAGATCGAATAAAATTTGTTTAATGATAGAATGGAGTAGGTAGAAAGTCAGCTTTGTTTATGTAAGAGCGAGAGAAGCTTCTCGCCCTTATTTATTTTTGCTTAAAATTATATATCTTCGTTTATTGAAAATATTTTATAGATTTCTGATATTTTTCCTTTGTCAATCAATATATATACAACATCATTTTCAAGCAATCGCGCATTTCCTTTCGGGGTAATAATTTTTTCATTCCGAATAATAGCTGTGATTAAGCAATCTTTAGGTAAAGGAAGTTGACTAATTGTCATTTTCGATAAATGAGCTTGTTTACTTCCAATATGAATTTCAACAATTTCTTTATCCGCTTTTGTCGTTGACATTAATTCAAGGGAATGAGCGACCTCCTTTTTTTCTCCATGCAATAATCCTAGATGCTTAGCTAACAAAGAAATGGTTGATCCTTGAATAAGAGCAGAAATAAGAACAATAAAGAAAACAATATTAAAAATCAGTTGGCTATTTTCAACATTTGCAATGAGAGGGTAAGTTGCCAAAACGATCGGGACAGCACCTTTTAGACCTGCCCAGGAAAGAAACAGTTTTTCCTTCATAGAAAAACGCATTTTTATTGTGCTTACCATTACGCTAATTGGTCTTGCTACAATGATAAGAAAGATCGCAAGAACAATGCCTTCCCACGCTACCTCTACTAACTCATTCGGAAAAACAAGTAATCCAAGTAAAATGAACATAAATATTTGCATCATCCATGCTAATCCTTCATTAAAACGAAAAACAGAATGACGATAAACGATTTGGGAATTACCGACAAAAACAGCCATGATATATACAGCAAGGAATCCACTACCTTTCATTAAAGCGGCAGTGCTATAGGAGAGTACTGCAAATGATAGAGATAGGATGGGATATAATCCAGACGAATCCAGATGAATTTTGTTCATACACCAAATGGTTAATTTCCCTATTCCAAGTCCAATTAAGATGCCTGAAATAATTTGCCAAAAAAACCCCAATAAAGTATGAAGTATAGATATTTCAGGATTTTGGACGAACGTAATTAAAGAAAGAGTTAAAATAACAGCCATAGGGTCATTCATTCCTGATTCTGCCTCTAGTGTTGCAGAGAGACGACGGTTTACATATACGCTCCCTAATGTAGCGAAAATGGCTGCTGCATCAGTAGAAGACACGATGGCTCCCAGTAGTAGCCCCTCTGCCCATGAAATATTTAAAATATATTTTGCAAAGGCACCGACACAAATAGCTGTAATAAGTACCCCGAATGTCGCAAGAGAGGAGGATGGAACGATCACTTTTTTTAATGTATTCCATTTTGTGTTCATGCCACCCTCAAACAAAATAACAATCAATGCAAAAATGCCGAATATTTGAGTTAGGAAGGCGTTGTCGAAGTATATAAATTTCGATAAAATCATTCCAACCAGTATGTAGAAAACGAGGGACGGTACTCCTAACCACGAAGAAAACTTTGTCGTTAATACACCTATAATCAAAAGGAGTCCTAACAAAAAAATGATAAAATCGGTCAATATGTTTTTCTCTCCTCTCTAAATATTTATGAAATATACTGCTCGTAATAAAATTAAGATAAAAAAAGAAAACTGTCAAATAAGATGCAAGTTGAGCGATAATGCTCAACTTGCATCTTAATCTGTATATAATGTTTTTCCTTGTTCGACAAACTGTTTTGCCTTCTCCTTCATTCCTTCGTGCTGTAAAGTTTTTTGCAGTTGGTGCGAAATATTCATTGAACAAAATTTTGGACCGCACATCGAACAAAAATGAGCGAGTTTTGCTCCTTCAGCCGGTAACGTCTCATCATGATACTCACGCGCACGTTCAGGGTCCAAAGACAAGTTGAATTGATCATGCCATCGGAACTCGAACCGTGCTTTTGACAAGGCGTCGTCCCTTTTTTGTGCACTAGGATGCCCTTTTGCTAAATCGGCAGCATGAGCAGCGATTTTATAAGCGATAACACCTTGACGGACATCGTCTTTATTTGGCAATCCGAGATGTTCTTTCGGAGTAACATAACAAAGCATCGCCGTTCCGTACCATCCGATGATTGCTGCACCGATGGCTGAGGTGATATGGTCATAACCTGGTGCAATGTCGGTAGTTATTGGACCTAATGTATAAAAAGGTGCCCCGTGACAAATTTCCATTTGTTTTTCGACATTTTCTTTAATTTTATGCATCGGAATATGTCCCGGACCTTCAATCATGACTTGAACATCATGCTCCCAAGCAATTTTTGTCAATTCTCCAAGTGTTTGTAGCTCGGCAAGTTGAGCTTCGTCGTTTGCATCCGCAATAGAACCAGGGCGCAATCCGTCTCCAAGTGAAATAGCGATATCGTAAGTTTTTAAAATCTCGCAAATCTCCTCAAAATGAGTGTATAAAAAGTTTTCTTCGTGATGTGCTAAACACCATTGTGCCATAATCGAACCACCGCGAGAAACGATCCCTGTCGTTCGATTAATTGTTAATGGGATGTAACGAAGTAGTACGCCGGCATGAATAGTGAAGTAGTCTACACCTTGTTCTGCTTGTTCGATCAATGTTTCACGAAAAATGTCCCACGATAAATGTTCGACGACACCGCCGACTTTTTCTAATGCTTGATAAATAGGGACGGTACCGATCGGAACAGGAGAGTTGCGAATAATATATTCTCGTGTCTCGTGTATATGTTTTCCTGTTGATAAATCCATGACAGTATCAGCTCCCCAGCGAATCGCCCAAAGCATCTTTTCAACTTCTTCTTCTAAGGAAGATGTGACAGCTGAATTTCCGATATTTGCGTTAATTTTCACATGGAATTTACTTCCTATAATCATCGGTTCACTTTCAGGGTGGTTAATATTAGCTGGGATAATTGCTCTTCCTGCCGCAACTTCTTGACGAACAAATTCGGGATCCATTTGTTCACGAATTGCGACAAACTCCATTTCAGGTGTAATGATCCCCCGTTTTGCATAGTGCATTTGTGTAACCGTTCTTCCTCTTTTGGCGCGCATCGGTTTGCGTCGAAAAGGTAAGTTCGCATTAGGAAACCTTCCTTCATACTTTTCGACATCACCGCGTTCGACTATCCATTTTTCTCTTAATGTTGGCAATCCTTTATGAATATTCGGTTCAAAAAGTGGATCGGTATACGGGCCGCTTGTGTCATAGACGCGGATCGGTTCATTTTCTACTATCGCTGTTTCTGTCTTTGTTGGCGACAGTTGGATTTCTCGCATTGGAACACAAATATCTTTTTGACTTCCTTGCACATACACCTTTTTACTTGAGGGAAATAGCATGTTGGAAAATAAATCGTTCATTCTTATTCGCTCCTTTTCATTTTTTATTAGGAGCGATGCCAATGCGTAAAAAAAATCAGGTTCTGCAAAAAGAACCTGATTTTGTCCGCAAATAGTACAAGTCAATTACACTCGCACCATCTACTTCCCTACGCTGGCATCACCCAGATCAGGTTCAAAGGGTCAAAGAACTTTTGCGCGTTCTTCTCTCAGTCCAAGCTATTGGACACCCCTAGTAGATGTAAAATTATGAACTTTAAAAATAATTTAGCATATGATAAAAATATTGTAAAGTATATATATTCGAAAATATACTTGATGGTGTTCGTATTTTAGAAGTAGCGGTAATGGAGGCATTGAAGGAGAGGAGATAAGAAAAATGGAAAACGTACTTTCCAACCGAGCCGTGTTGATGTGGCGAATGTATGAAGTCATTCGTTTATTTATTTTTCTTCTCTTATACGTGATTGTTCATTTTTTCGTTCCTATGTGGGTTGTTTTGGGGCTCGTCTGCTTATGGATTGCTGATGCGATTTTGTTTGTTTTTTTCGTTCCGCGCTGGAAATGGGAGCGGTGGCGATATATGATTCGTGATCGAGAAATTGAACTCGAGCACGGGGTATGGATTCGAAAGCGTACGCTTATTCCAATTCCTCGCATTCAACATGTTGATGTAAAGCAAGGTCCGTTAGCACGAAGGAAAAAACTTGCTTCACTTTACATTTATACAGCGGCAACTGCGCACGAAATTCCATTTCTTGATGAGCAAGAAGCAGAGAAGTTGCGTTACTACATTTCCTCTTTAGTGAAGGAAGATGAAAATGATGCATGAAAAGAAACGGTTGCATCCGATTGCGATTGTTATTTATATAGTTAAGCGGTTGAAGCAAGGACCGTTTTTGGCGCTTGCTTTGCTTCTAGCAATAAAAAAGAAAACAGGTGATCCTTTCGTTGATTGGCTGCCTTTGTTTTTATTTCTTTTTTACGCTATGTTCGCTGGGTATATGTCGTGGCAGCGATTTACATATCGTTTACAAGAAAATGACATGTATATTGAACAAGGGATATTTGTAAAACAGAAACGGTATATTCCATTTGAACGTATTCAAGGTATTTCATATTCGTCAGGGGTGTTTCAGCGGCTTGTAGGTGTTGTACAAGTACATATTGAAACAGCTGGCAGGCAAATAGATGAACCAGAAGTAATACTTTCAGCGGTTTCCATAGAAGAAGCAAAGCAAATAGAGCGAGTGGTGCATCACCAAAAACGAGAAAATATATGTATAGAAATAGAAGATAAGGCGGCTACCATATTTACACTTCGTTTTCGTGACGCTTTGTTTTTATCGACCACAAGTGGTGGTGCTTTTGGAGTCATTGCAGCGATTGGCGCATTTCTTTCCGATTTTAATGATTTCATCCCGTTTGAACGGCTAAACATATTTTTTCGCGCTGACGATACAGCTTCTACACTTGTCTTGTTGTTTATCGTTCTTATGATTGCTTACGTATTGTCTGTGATCGGTCATCTTTTTCGCTATATGAATTTTACAGTTGTCAAACAAAACAAAACGATAACGATAACAACAGGATTGCTGCAAAAAAAGAGCATTTCTACATCGATTGAGCGCGTTCAAGCCATTGGAGTGAAGGAAAGTCCGATTCGGCACTTGTTTGGCTACGTTTCCGTTCACCTTATTCATGCCGGAGGGGCACTTGATGATGGAAGACATGGAAGTCTCGTGTTGTTTCCGCTTGTTCGTAAAAATGAAGTTGCTTCTCTTGTTGCGACGTGCTTTCCTGAATATCGTTTGCACGATTCGTTCCGATTGTTATGTACACGTGTCCGTTGGCGCTATATGTTGAGGTCGCTCTATACGGTTATGCTCATTCCGGTCATCACAATCGTATTTTTTCAGCGATTTGAAACGCTCCTTCTCCTTGTGCCCGCAGTATATGTCGGCTATCGAAGCTATAAACGAGCGGGAGTAACGATTAAGAGTGAGCAGCTAGCATTGAGAAGTGGATGGCTGACGATAAAAACGGTATATATGTTAAAACATCGTATTCAGTCATTAACGATCTCGCAAACTCGTATGCAACAACGACTCGGATTATGTACAGTACGTGCGACTGTCATGCCGGGCATACGCACAAAAGTTGTTGATGTGGACGAACATGAGGCACAAGCAATATACGAATGGTTTTTGAGAAATAAGGAATAAGTTTGGCACTTCACCAAAAGTTGTAGTTATTAAATAAAGACGATTGTGATAGAAACTAAACACTTTGTTTTACTTTTTATACTACATTGCTTTATTTGCTATGTTGCTATCAAGTTTAAATTTAAAAAGTACATCTTTAGGTGATGAACCATAAGTTTCAAAGTTTACTTTTTTCTTCCTCATCATTATAATTATGCAGTCGATGAGTAAAGGTGGAGGCTGAGTAAATGAAAATTACGTTAGCGCAATCAATTAATCTCCTTTCGTTTTTAAAAAGGCGAGTAGACGAGCTGCAAGCGGAGTTGTTGACGACTCACACGGTTACCGTTCCAAAAGGGGAGATGTATACACCGCCAGAACGGACGGTCGAGCAAGTACTTACAGAGATGGCCGAAATACAGAAAGATGTGCTTGTACTACAAGAACTGATCAACGAAACGAATATGCAACAGACTGTCGAATGGAAAGGGGAACGTATTTCTCTTATTCGCGCGATTGAAACAGCGAAAATGTTGCGGAGTCGAGTTCATTTGTATAAGCGACTAGGAGACACAAAACCACGCGAGTATTATGGTGGAAATGTGGTGATGGAAACTATTGCATTATTTAATCCGAGCGAATATAAACAAGCCGCAGAAATGTTGGCACGCCAAGTCGAAGTGCTGTCTAGTCGCATTGATAAAGTCAACTATACTGTGGAAATAGACGTTTCGCTTGCGAGCAAATATTTAGAGGCATAAGCAGCTTTAAGGGCATTTTGCAAAGTGCCCTTATGGGTGCTTAGGCACCAACGAGAGAGATGAGGAAATGATCACCATTCTTCAAAGTCCTTTTTAGTCTAAGAGCGGGATGCGAACGGAGAACGGAGAACGAGTAACGATGTAACGTTTTACGAGTAACGAACGGGTAAATAGATTTTGGTTTTCTGTTTTCTTTCGATCATTCTTCTCTCTCTCTCTCGTCATTGTATATATGCATTCGATCATTAGGAAAAAACGGCATACAATGAGTTATTTTGGTTTTCCTATAACTTCTCCGTTATTTCCTGCAACACTTCTCCAATTTTGCGACCATGTATAAGCAAATCCGCCCAATCATCTAACGGTGTCGGTTCCATGTTCACAATCACTAATTTGGCCCCGCTTCGTTTTGCGATGACAGGAAGTTCGTTAGCTGGTGACACTTGTAAAGAAGAGCCGAGCACAATCCATAAGTCTGCTCGTTCGGCTGCTGTCCATGCTTGTTCAAACGCATCATACGGTAACGATTCCCCGAATAAAACAACGGAAGGGCGCAAAAAGCCGCCGCATGTGCACGTAAACTGTTCCTCTACATACTGTTTTGCGTCGTATGTTTGCCTGCAACGCGAGCAATGCACCGTTTGCAACGTTCCGTGTAATTCAATGACATTTGTACTGCCTGCTTGTTGGTGAAAGCCGTCGACATTTTGCGTGATGATTTGATGAAGAAGCCCCCGCTTTTGCCAATCGGCCAAAATCATATGCCCGACATGTGGCTTACATTTAAGCAACGTACGAATACGATATTGATAAAATGCAATAAACTCGTCTCGGTTATGTTGCATCGCATACGTACTTGCTAATTGTTGTGGATTTTTCGTGCGCCAAAGCCCTGATTTTGCCGAACGAAAATCGGGAAGCCCGCTTTCTGTAGACATTCCTGCTCCAGTAAATACGACGGTATACGAAGACTCTTTCAACCATTTTTCTAACATCTCGCATCCCTCCTTTTTATCTACCATAACTACTTCTTTATTCGCCCTTTTCTTCCTTTATTTTCACATATGTTTATAAGAAAAATAAGAACTTTTGATTCATGCCTATGAAAATGAGCGAAGTATAATAAGAAGTAAAGGCACAGCTAAGGAAACTTAGCGTCGCAAAGCTATAGGGGCTAACGGGATACCTATGCCAGCCAGCTGCCATTACCAAAAAAATATACATATGAATATGGAGGAAATGGTAATGTTTAAAAAAGGATTACCAATTTTACTAGCATCGATGCTCGTTGCTTCTCCAACTTTTGCAGCGAAGCATGATGGAGCAAAACATGTACAGAAAAGTCAGCTTGTCGTGAAAAAGGAAGAAGCGAAGAAAAAACAAGAGTTAGCTAAACAGAAAAAAGAAGAGGCGAAGAAAAAACAAGAATTAGCGAAAAAGAAAAAAGAACAACAAATGTTAAAAAACAAATTGGCAGAGCTAAATAAAAAGTTAAGCAAGATTGAAGAGCGTGTAAACGAGGTGACAATAGCACTTGAAACGTTTAGCACGCCGAAAGAACAACCAACTGAACAACTAGCTGAACAACCAGCACAACCACAAAGTGAACAAACAACAGAGGAAATGACACAAGTAGTCAATGAACAAGATAGCGCTACTGTGACTACGACTGAACAATCACCTGTCGTGCAATCGGATAAAGACGACGAAGCGGAAAAACAAGAAGAGTTAGATCAATGGTTTGGGAAGCTTATTGCTGCTTCTAATCAATTAAAAGCAGTAAAAAATGAAATTCGTGCGTTAGAAAAGAAAGTATCTAAGAATGATGTCAACGTACAAGCGTTGAAAGAAAAAGTAAAGGCGTTAGAAGAAAACGTACAACAAAATAAAAAGAAGTTGCTTGAACTGTTATAAGGGTGCCTGTTGGCGCTCTTTTTTTGCATATTTTCGCGTGAAACACAAATGATAATAATCGTTCGAAAGGAGGGAAGCGAATGAACATCACACGTGCGCAACAAATTGCTCAGTCACCCGATATGAAAAATGTAACGTATAACGGAAAAGCCGTGTATATTGAACATGTCGATGTACAAACGGAAATGGCAACGATTCATTTTTTAAACAACCCAGAAAAACAACAGCGCGTTCCGATTTCACAGCTAGAGGAGCATTAAGTGATGGGGATGTGACAAAGCAACTTGTTTGTCACATCCTTTTTTGTTGGAGTAAATCAATCAGTAAGTGTACAAGTTTGTTGTTTTTCATTGTCGGCGAATAAAGATAAGAAAATGTTCGATAAAAAGGAGAATGTTTAACGTAAACAATCGATAAGTTTTTATGATTCAACTCCTGTTCAATGACATGACGTGAAAGGAGGGCTAAACCGTTTCCGTGCATTAACGTTTCTTTTATTCCTTGATTGCTGCTAATAATTATCAGTGATTTTACTTTTAGCCCATTTGAACGAATAAAATGGTTAAAATATTCACGTGTGCCAGACCCTAATTCGCGTGTAATCCATAGTTGGTTTTGTAAATCGTTTATCGATACTTCCTGTTTGTGAGCGAGAGGATGATCGTTAGACGCAACGATGACTAGCTCATCTTGCATAAATGGGTACACCACAAGCTCTTTTTCATTTGTTTGACCTTCAATTAAACCGATATGTGTTTGATACGTACGAACGAGCTCTACAATTTCTTTTGTATTGCCGATGATCACTTCCAATTGTAATTCTGGATAATCGTTTTGTAAGGCGCATAAAAAAGTAGGTAGCACGTATTCTCCGATCGTAAAACTAGCCCCAATTTTTAATGTTCCTTTCACACAGTCGTGATGTTCCAAAATATCTTGTTTCGTTTGTTCGTATAACGTGATCATTTTTTTTGCTCGATCATAAAGCAATTCTCCCGTTGGCGTCATTTGTAGCTCTTTTGGTGAACGAATAAATAGTTTTGTTTGAAACTCTTTTTCTAAATTTTTAATGTGCAAACTTACACTTGGTTGAGATAAATGAAGAATTTCTGCTGTTTTTGTGAAATTTTTCACTTCAGCTAATGTAATAAATGTTTTTAATTGTTCGTACATATCGTTCGCTCCTTAGTTATTAAAAAAATAAATAGTTCTGATAATTTATATTTATTTTACTAATTTTATTTTTTAAGGTAAAGTCAAATAAAACATACTTGATTTATAGGAATAGTAGAAAAATGAGAGGTGAAACATGTTGCCATTTCAAGTGACAAATAGTCCATTTAATGAAGAACAAGTCGAGCTCCTCAATCGGCTTTGGCCAACGTTAAATTCCGCACAAAAACTTTGGCTAAGTGGGTATTTAGCTGCAACCGAGTCGGTCGGAGCGCTTCAACAAGAAGCATCTGCAACGAAGGAAGTGACCGTTCTTTACGGGTCGCAAACAGGAAACGCGCAAAAACTAGCGGAAAAAGTAGGAGAAACGCTCAAACATCGCGGGTTTCATGTCACCGTTTCCTCGATGCTTGATTTTAAGCCAAACGAGTTGAAAAAAATAAATACGTTGCTCCTTGTTGTTAGCACATACGGAGAAGGGGAACCACCAGATAACGCCTTGTCATTTTACGAATTTCTTCATAGCAAGCGCGCGCCAAAACTCGATCATCTTCGTTTCTCTGTATTGGCGCTTGGCGATACGTCGTATGAACATTTTTGTAAAACGGGAAAAGATTTTGATAAACGGCTAGAAGAGCTAGGCGGAAAGCGGTTATACGAACGCGTCGATTGTGACGTCGATTATGAAGAAAAAGCAGCGAAATGGCTAGAGGGAGTGCTTGGTGAGTTAGATAAGCAAGGAGCCATTTCCGTAGCAACAACTTCATCTGCACAAGCGAAGCCAACGACTATTTATTCACGAAAACATCCGTTTCAAGCGGAAGTATTAGAAAATATCAATTTAAATGGACGCGGCTCAAACAAAGAAACACGCCATATCGAATTATCGCTAGAAGGTTCTGGGCTTGTGTTTGAACCAGGCGATGCGCTCGGCGTTTTTCCAAAAAACGATCCAGAGTTAGTTGATTGGATGATAGCAGAAATGAAATGGAGTTCAGAAACATTAGTTTCTGTAGAAGAAAATGACGAACCATTACGAGAAGCGTTGCTATCCCGTTTAGAAATTACCGTACTGACAGAGCCGTTGTTACAAAAATTAGCTGAATTTTCGAAAAATCGCGAGTTTCATGCGCTTCTTTCTGAGGAACAAGAAGCGAAGCGAAAAGACTATATGAAAGGGCGCGATGTATTGGATGTCCTTCGCGATTTCGGCCCGTGGGAGATGACACCACAGCAATTTGTCTCTTCATTACGAAAGTTGCAACCGCGCTTTTATTCAATTGCAAGTAGCTTACTAGCTTATCCGGATGAAGTGCATATGACTGTTGGAGCGGTTCGTTACGAAGCACATGGGCGTTTGCGAAAAGGAGTTTGTTCAACGTTTTGTGCTGAACGTCTACACATTGGCGATAAACTTCCTGTGTTCGTTCATCAAAATCCGAATTTTAAACTCCCGAAAGATACACATACGCCAATTATTATGATTGGACCAGGTACGGGAGTGGCGCCGTTCCGCGCTTTTATGCAAGAGCGTGAGGCGATTGGCGCGAAAGGGAAATCATGGTTGTTTTTTGGTGACCAACATTTCGTGACCGATTTTCTTTATCAAAAGGAATGGCAAACGTGGCTAAAAAACGGTGTGTTGACGAAGATGGATGTTGCCTTTTCACGCGATACGAAAGAAAAAGTATACGTGCAACACCGAATGATGGAACAAAGCAAAGAACTGTTCCGATGGTTAGAAGAAGGAGCAGCCGTTTATGTTTGTGGCGACAAACAACGCATGGCACGAGACGTTCATGAGACGCTTATCCAGATTATTGCGAAAGAAGGAAAGATGACGAGTGAACGAGCGGAAGCGTATGTGGCGGACATGCAAAAACAAAAACGTTACCAACGTGACGTATATTAGGGGGGATGATTGTGGAAAAGTTTGTATTAACACCGCCGGATGGACCACCAAGCGACGTTGAGCGCATTAAACGAGAAAGCAACTATTTGCGCGGAACGTTGAAAGAAACGATGGAAGATCGCATCACTGCCGGCATTCCAGAAGATGATAACCGATTGATGAAATTTCATGGTAGCTATTTGCAAGATGATCGTGATTTGCGAGCCGAGCGGCAAAAACAAAAATTAGAGCCAGCGTATCAATTTATGATTCGTGTTCGTACCCCAGGTGGCGTAGCAACACCAGAGCAGTGGCTTGCGATGGACGAATTGGCGAGGACGTATGCGAACGGGACGTTGAAACTTACGACACGACAAGCATTTCAGTTTCACGGCGTATTGAAATGGAATATGAAAAAAACGCTCCAAGCCATTAACGAGGCACTGCTTACGACGTTAGCGGCATGCGGTGACGTCAACCGAAACGTCATGTGCAATCCGAATCCTTACCAATCGGAAGTGCATGCAGAAGTGTATGAATGGGCGAAAAGATTAAGCGATTATTTATTACCACAAACAAGGGCGTATTACGAAATTTGGTTAGATGAAGAAAAAGTAGCTGGAACACCGGAGGTAGAACAAGAACCAATTTATGGGCCGCTTTACTTGCCACGAAAATTTAAAATTGGTATCGCTGTTCCACCGTCAAACGATGTCGACGTGTTTTCACAAGACCTTGGATTTATTGCGATTGTTGAACACGGAAAGCTGACGGGATTTAATGTAGCGATCGGTGGCGGCATGGGAATGACGCACGGTGATCGCACGACATATCCGCAGCTCGCAAAAGTGATCGGTTTTTGTAAACCAGAACAAGTGATTGATGTGGCAGAAAAAGTCGTTACCATTCAGCGTGATTACGGCAATCGCTCCGTACGTAAACATGCTCGTTTTAAATATACGATTGATCGGCTTGGTTTGGATGCAGTAAAAGCAGAACTAGAACGTCGGCTTGGATGGAATTTAGAAGAAGCGCGCCCTTACTATTTCGAGCATAATGGCGACCGCTACGGTTGGGTTGAAGGTGTGAACGGAACGTGGCATTTTACGTTATTTGTCGAGGGCGGACGGGTGAAAGATACAGATGATTATCCACTGATGACAGGCTTGCGGGAAATTGCAAAAGTGCATACAGGTGATTTCCGTCTTACCGCTAACCAAAACTTAGTCATCGCCAATGTGCCAAGTGAGAAAAAAGAAGAAATTGATGCGCTTATTAAGCAATATAAATTAACAGATGGGAAACATTATAGTGCCCTTCGTCGTAACTCGCTAGCCTGTGTGGCTTTGCCAACGTGTGGATTAGCGATGGCAGAAGCAGAGAGATATTTGCCGACACTCATTGATAAAATTGAGGAAATTGTTGAGGAAAACGGGCTTCGTGACGAGGAAATAACGATTCGCATGACCGGCTGTCCGAATGGCTGTGCCCGTCATGTCCTTGGGGAAATTGCATTTATCGGTAAATCTGTCGGCAAATATAATATGTATCTTGGGGCTGCATTTGACGGTAGCCGTCTCGGTAAATTGTATCGGGAAAATATCGGAGAAAAAGAAATTTTATCTGAACTTCGTACGCTCCTTTCTCGGTACGCGAAAGAGCGATTTGATGGTGAACACTTTGGTGATTTTGTTATTCGCGCAGGTATTGTAAAAGAAGTGACAGATGGAACAAACTTTCATGACTAAACAAATCGTCTTCCCGTTTGGGAGCCGATTTGTTTTTATAATTTACAAAATATTTACACAGAAATGACAATCAATTAAAAAAAAGAGATTAGAATAAAAATTAGAAAAATGAATAAAAGAGGTGGAGAAAAGGAGAAACCGTAACAACATTGTAGATGTACAGTTATTCTACGTTGTTTTCGGTTTCTTTTTGTTTGGAGGGAGAGAATGTTTTTACAAGAAAAGTTTATTGCGACAATTAAACATCCGAAACATATCGAACTATTTTTAAAAACGAACTGGAAAACAGCACTGTTACAGACTGGTACGATTAGCGTTATAAAAAGGTATGTTGAACTGTTAAAAGCACATGATCGTTATGTATTTGTGCATGTTGAGAAGATTCCAGGTATTAGTTATGACAAAGAAGGGCTTCAATTTTTAGCAAAATTTGTTCAACCACACGGTATTGTTTCTACAAAAAGTACGCTGATTCAGTTAGCAAAAAAGGAGAAGTTATGGACAATCCAACGTTTATTTTTAGTAGATACAGACGCGGTGGAAACTGGATTGCAGGTTGTTCAACAAGTTGCACCTGATGCGCTTGAGGTGATGCCTGGAATTGTACCTGATATGATTGAGCGATTAGTACAACAGGTCAATATACCAATTATTACTGGAGGATTAATTCAAAATCGAGATCAAATGATTCAAGCTTTAAAAAAGGGAGCACAAGCGGTATCCACAGGAAATCCATTATTATGGAAAATTGCTGAGACGGAGGGGTTACAATGATAGAATTTGTTCATATTAGTAAGACATATGACGGGAAAACATTTGTTATCAAGGACATAAGCGTTCAAGTGAAAGAAGGAGAGTTTTTTGTGCTAGTAGGCCCTTCTGGTTGTGGGAAAAGTACGTTACTTCGAATGATCGCAGGATTAGAATCGATTACGAGTGGGCAGCTGAAAATAGCAGGGAGAGAAATGAATAATGTGGAACCAAGTGAGCGTCATTTATCTATGGTATTTCAAAACTATGCATTATATCCTCATTTAACAGTTCAAGATAACATATTGCTAGGATTATACAAGTCTAAAATATCAAAAGTGGAAAAAAGAAAACGTTGTAGCGAAGTCGCAGAGTTACTTGATCTGACTCATTGTCTTAACAAAAAACCGAGACATCTGTCCGGGGGGCAAAGGCAGCGTGTGGCATTGGCACGAGCTATCGTTTCTCAAAAACCGATTTGTTTAATGGATGAGCCGCTCTCGAACTTAGATGCAAAGTTGCGTACGCATATGCGTTCATATATTCGTCAGCTACAACGTCAACTTGGTATGACAATCATCTATGTAACACACGACCAAGTAGAAGCGATGACGATGGCAGACCGAATGATGATATTACATGAAGGAAAAATTCAACAAATTGGTGATCCTTTATATGTATATAACAATCCGAACAATACATTTGTTGCTTCGTTTATTGGTTCGCCGCCAATAAATATGGCTAGAGTACATAAGTTAAACGACTTATTTCTGCTACAACAAGAATGGATTGTAAAAGTGGCTCATCATGTGCAAGCGGACAATAAATATGGAACAATCGCAGTTCGACCAGAACATATTCGACTAGCACATGAAAATGAACCACACGTATGGTTAGCGGTAACACATGTGGAACGGTTAGGTACAGAAACGCTTGTTACATTGAAACTGACAGAACAAGATGAGTGGATTGCACGTTGGCAAGGACAACATTCGATAGAAATAGGGCAACAAGTACGCATTTCAATTAATGACGAACATGTTCTATTTTTTGATGAAGAAGGAAAAAGAATAGCGAAAGAGGGAGAGGAGCATGCTGTATACGATAAAACGAACAATTGAAGGGATTTTATATATATTTCCTTCGTTTCTCTTATTTTCTGTTTTCGTTTTTTATCCAATGGTTCGTACAGGGTATTTAAGTTTTTATATGACTGATTTTCAAGGTACTCCAACGACATATATAGGATTAGAACATTTTCTTTATTTACTGGAAGATCGGAACTTTAAGGAGAGTCTGAAAGCAACATTTTTGTTTGTTTTATACACGGTGCCGACGACGGTCGTTATCTCTTTTGGCTTAGCCCTTTTAGCAAATGAAAAACTGCGAGGAATACAGATTTTTCGCACTATCTTTTCTTCAACGCTAGGAATGAGTGTTGCTGCTTCTTCTGTTATCTGGATGTTTATGTACAATCCTGCAGTAGGAATCATTAACAGACTTATTTTGGCGTTCGGTTGGAGAGAGTATCAATGGTTATTAAATCCTGATACAGCTTTAGCTGCTGTTGCCATTGCAACAGTGTGGATGAACATTGGGTTTTCTTTTTTAATTTTACTTGGAGGTTTACAAAACATTGATATCACATTATATGAAAGTGCAAAAGTTCTAGGATTGAGTCGCATGTATCAGTTGTGGCGTATTACGATTCCGTTATTGTCACCGACTTTGTTTTTTATTGTCACCGTTTCGCTTATCCATGCCTTTCAAACATTCGGTCAAATTGACATTTTGACAAAGGGTGGACCTATGAATACAACAACTGTACTTGTTTACTCCATTTACCGTGAAGCGTTCATTAACTATAATTTTGGATTCGCAAGTGCTCAAGCAGTTATATTATTTTTGATCGTATTAATAGTGACATTTTTACAATTTGTACTTGTTGAGAGGAAGGTGCATTACCAATGAGCCTTCTAAAAAAAATGATCTTATATGCGGTGTTAGTTATGAGTTCCATTATTTTGATGTTTCCGATTGCGTATGCATTTCTTATTAGCTTTTTAAGCGGTGCTGAACTTTTACAAGGAAAGTGGTGGCCAAGTGATTGGTCTCTTCGAAATTATATGGCTGCATTTGAAAAAGTTCCACTGGCGAGATATTTATGGAATAGTTTTTTTGTTTCATTCATTGTGATGATAGGACAGCTAGCTGTATCTAGTTTAGCAGCATATGCTTTCGTTTTCCTACGTTTTCCATTTAGAAATATATTATTTTCTTTAACAATTACAACAATGCTTATCCCATGGGAGGCAACGGTTATTCCAAATTATTTAACCGTGCAAGCTTTAGGATGGACAAATAATTACTTTGGTTTAACGATTCCGTTTTTCGCTTTAGCTTTTGGTATATTTTTGTTGCGCCAGCATTTTAAAACGATTCCGTTTGAGTTGTATGAAGCTGCACAAGTATCGGGAATAAAACATTTTCGTTTTTTCTGGTATATTGTTTTGCCTCTTTCAAAAACAAGTTTAGCTACATTAAGCATTTATAGCTTTTTGACAACATGGAACATGTATTTATGGCCGCTTCTTGTGACGAATGACGAACGTGTACGAACGGTTCAAATTGGCTTAAAACAAATGCAAACACAAGAAATGGCAACTGAATGGGGGGTGGTGATGGCTGCTGTAATAATCGCTATTTTACCAACCTTGCTTTTATTGTTTGTCGGGCAAAAGCAATTGCAACAAGGTTTGATGCAAGGATCAATTAAATAGTCAGGGGGAAAAAAGATTATGAAGAAATGGATCTATGCATTTGTGTTAGCATCGACTCTCGTAGGATGTAATGATCGTAATGAAGAGACTACATCGAAAGCGAAAGAGGAAAAATCATCACCAAAAACAGAAGTGATTTTTTGGCATGCGATGAGCGGAGATTTAGAAAAAGCGTTAAATGAAATTGTGAATGATTTCAACGCCTCACAAAAAGATATTGAGGTTAAACCAGTATTTCAAGGGACTTATGAGGAGGCATTGACAAAATTTAATGCTGTAGCTGGCACCAAAGATTCCCCTACGATTATGCAAACTTTCGAAATTGGAACAAAATATATGATTGAGAGCGGAAAAATCGAACCTATCCAAACGTTTATTGATCAAGAAGGATACGATGTATCGCAGTGGGAAAAAAATATCGTAAACTATTATACAGTAAACGGGAAAATATATTCCATGCCATTTAATTCGTCAACCCCAGTGCTTATTTATAATAAGGACGCTTTTAAAGAAGTAGGACTGGATTCTGAAAAGCCTCCGACGACATACAGCGAGCTGAAAGAAGCAGCCAAATTACTAACGAAAGAAGGAAGATATGGTTTTTCAATATTGAATTATGGTTGGTTTTTCGAACAAATGGTTGCTGTACAAGGTGGTCTTTACGTGAATGAAGAGAATGGGAGAAAAGGAGAAGCCACATCAGTCAAATTCAATGGTGAAGAAGGGTTACGAGTATTCCAACTTATTTATGACATGTATAAAGAGGGGATATTTTATAATGTTGGTCAAAACTGGGATGAAATGAGAGCGGCTTTTCAATCTGGAAAAATAGCTATGTATTTGGACTCCTCTGCAGGAGTGAGAACGATTGTTGATAATGCACCGTTCGAAGTAGGAGTGTCTTATTTGCCAGTCCCAGATGGTGTCGAAAGGCAAGGAGTCGTTATTGGCGGAGCATCCTTATGGTTAATGAAAGATGTTGGTGATGAGAAGAAAAAAGCAGCATGGAAGTTTATGAAATACGTTACAACTCCAGAAGTACAGGCAAAATGGCATGTAAATACAGGATATTTTGCAATAAATCCAGCAGCTTATGAGTTGCCTCTTGTAAAAGAACAATGGAGAAAATATCCTCAGCTTCAGGTTGCAGTGAATCAATTGAAAGAAACGAAACCTACACCAGCGACCCAAGGAGCGTTCATCTCTGTCTTTCCACAAGCACGACAGAGAATTGTTCATGCCATGGAAAGTTTATATCAAGGTGTTGATCCAAAGAAAGCGCTTGAACAAGCTGCAAATGAAGTGAATCGAGAATTGGAAATAGCAAATAAAAGATAGGGTGTCCGTTTGGACATCCTTTCATCATAGGAGCACGAATATATCAACATTTCTAGTGGGAGGAGTAAGAGAAATATGTATATTTATGCTCATCGAGGATTTAGTGGGGAGTATCCTGAAAATACAATGATTGCTTTTCAGCGTGCGTATGAACTAGGAGTAGATGGTATAGAGTTAGACGTTCAAATGACAAAGGATGGAGAATTGGTTGTTATTCATGACGAGCGTATTGACCGAACAACAGATGGTATTGGATATGTAAAGGATTTTTCTTACCGTCAACTTCGACTTTTTGATGCAGGTGGGTGGTTTCACACGCGGTTTACAGGAGAAAGAATTCCTACTTTAGTAGAAGTTTGTGATTGGCTGTCCGATCAAAAAAGATCAATTGTTTTGAATATTGAGTTAAAAAATAGTATAATTCGTTATCATAACATGGAAGAAAAATTATTAACTTTGTTGTATTCATATCGCTCTTGGCCGCATCAAGTTGTATGTTCGTCCTTTTCCGTTCAGAGTTTATGTTTGTTGCATCAGCTTGATCCAAATGTCGACAAGGCGATGCTCGTAGAAGGGTCACAACGTCATGTATTAAATGCTATTCGTTCATTTCATGCCCAAGAAGTTCATTGTGATTGGAATTTTTTAATTTCACAGGAAGGAGAGAAAGTCAGTCAAGAGATAGATATTTGTGTGTATACAGTGAATGAGCCTTTCTTGTTTACTGAATTGATGAAACGAGATGTAAAGGCAGTTATGACGGATTTTCCTAATCGTCTGTTTAGGAGATGAAGAAAAAGATGTATTGGTTATATTTGTCTGTAGCAATTATTTTTGAGGTAATTGGAACGACGGCTATGAAATGGTCAAACGGACTGACAAACACATGGGCGACAATTGTTATGTTTATTTGTTACGGAGTGAGCTTTACATCGCTTTCTATGGCTTTAAAAGGAATTGATGTTTCTATTGCATATGCTATGTGGTCAGGACTGGGCATAGTATGCATTACATTTATTGGTTTATTTTTGTTTCATGAAATGTTGAATTTTAAAAAAATCATAGGAGTTGCATTTGTTATTATAGGTGTTATTTTATTAAAATTGAAATAAAATGGCTCTTCACCAAAAGTTGTACTTGATTTTTTATAACACACTCTACCGATGCTTGTGAGGAAGAAGCAGTAAACCAATGATTTCTGTACATTTTTGTTCAAGAAAGCGTATCACTTGTCAAGTACATGTTGTGGTGATGAACCAATAAAATTTAAAATATGGGAGGCATCTATACATGATCGTTACAACAACAAACAGCATCGAAGGAAAACAAATTGAACAATATCTCGGGTTAGTGTCTGGTGAAGTTATTTTAGGAGCGAATGTCGTTCGCGATTTTTTGGCGAGCATTACCGATATCATCGGTGGCCGAAGCGGAACATACGAAAGCAAATTGGCTGAAGGGCGAGACATGGCTGTAGAAGAAATGGTAAAAAAAGCGCGCAATATGGGAGCAAACGCGGTCATTGGCGTCGATTTGGATTTTGAAACATTGCGCGACGGAATGATGATGTGCATCGCGACAGGTACAGCGGTGAAGTTGAAGGAATAGGGAAGGAGGAGAAGAAGCTGAATCGGCTTCTTCTTTTTACTTTAAACGAACGATATTCAAACTTTTGTCGAAAAACTGACATGTAATTTTCAATCATGATGAACTAAGGAATGGCACATATTTTTTACAATAAAGATTGTGATTTATGTAACAGAACAAAAAACTGGTTTTTATTAGAATGACAAAAGGGAGAGTGAGCGAAATGAGGTGGATCGCTTCACGATTTAATGCGATCTCACATACCGATTCAGGTGAAGTAATTATTTACAATAGTTATACAGGTGCTGTTATATCGGTTGATGAAAGAGAAAAGATGGAAGTATTGCGTGTACTGCGAACAGGAACAGACAATGAGCAGTCTAATGTTTGTCAAACGCTCATACAATGTGGATTTCTAGTTCCAGAGCAAACAGACGAAAAGCGACGAGCACAATTGTTACATGCTTCGATGCACCGAACCGATGTGATGCATCTTATTATTTTACCAACGGAGGCCTGTAATTTTCGTTGTACATATTGTTATCAAGATTTCTCTCGTGGACAGATGAAGCGAGAAATAGTAGAAGGGCTAAAACGTTTTTTAGAGCAAAAGATGGCTCGATTGCAACATTTAACAGTTAGCTGGTTTGGTGGGGAGCCATTATTAGCGCTTAGTATAATTCAAGAGATAAGCGAATGGATTATTGCTTTAGCTGAACGATATGGAGTGACGTATGAAGCGGACATATCGACAAACGGTTATTATTTATCAAAAGAAACGTTACAACAACTGTTACGTTATCACGTGCGTCGTTTTATGATTACAATTGATGGAATGAAAAGTGTCCACGACTCTCGTCGCTTTCTAGCAAATGGGCAAGGTACATATGATACAATTATGCAACATTTACGTGATATCCGTACATTAGACGAATCATTCGATATTTACCTCCGCCTAAACTTTGATAAGACAAACATTGCTCATGTTCCATCATTTTTAACGGATTTAGCACACGAGTTTGCAGGGGATGCACGCTTTCAACTGTTTTGCCGTCCAGTTGGAAAATGGGGTGGAACGAACGATGATCACTTGCCGATTTGCGACGATCGTACGGCTGAACGAAAAATATGGGAATTGACTGAACAAGGAGTAAACCAAGGGCTTTCGATGAGTAAAGTGATTGAGTCGATGCTTATGCCTGGAGGGGCGGTTTGTTATGCAGCGAAGCCTCATTCACTTGTGATAGGAACAGATGGACAACTGTATAAATGTACTTGTTTTTTAAATGAGTCATATAATCATGTTGGTCAACTTCACGAAGATGGAACGATACAAATCGACTATGACCGCTTTGCATTATGGGTAACATCAGGCGAGGAACAAGATGAAGCGTGTCAATCTTGTTTTTTTCGACCAGCTTGTCAAGGAAATCATTGTCCACAATATCGTATAAGAAAAGGAAAGCGACCATGCCCATATGAAAAAAGAAAAATAAAACAAGTGTTGCAACTGATTTATCGTCAAGAAAAGGAGGTGATCGAATGAAAATCGTACGACCAGCCATTTCTCCAATGATCGCTTCTACGACAGGGCGATTGTCTAAATCTGTACCTGGTAACTTGAAATAGGAATCAAGGTTTCCTTGGTTCCTTTTTGCATATTGACTGACGTATAAAAATGGGATATGATGTAATTAGAAATTTATCTAAATATCTATTTTTTAATTTTATATTTAGGAATTTGTCTAAATATCTAAAAGAAAGCGGGTGAAAAAGATGTCGTTTAACGAGGCATTTAAAGCGATTGCTGATCCAAACCGCCGAAAAATTCTTTCTTTATTAAAAAAAGGAGATTTAACAGCAGGGGAAATTGCTGAACATTTTGATATGCAAAAGCCGAGTGTGTCTCATCATTTAAAAATATTAAAACAAGCCGATTTAGTGGAAGATCGGCGTGTTGGACAACATATTTATTACTCACTAAACACAACGGTGTTCCAAGATTTAATGAGCTGGTTTTATGACATATTACAAAAAGAAGGTGATGAATCATGAAAAAGCACTTATTTATTATCATTCTCATTGCATGTAGCTATGTATTGAGTTTATTAGCCATCCCTTTTTTGCCGGATGAGGTGGCGATTCATTGGAATGTGGCTGGGGAAGCTGACGGCTTTACGAACAAATGGTGGGGCGCATTACTTTTTCCGATCTTTTTAACAGGAATTGTCTCTCTTATTCTTTTCTTGCCGAAGGTGGATCCACGCAAAGAAAACTACGAGAAATTTGAAAAAGTATATCGCATTTTTTTACATGTATTTGTTTTATTTTTATTTAGCATACATGTGGTGACGCTTGCGTATAATATCGGAATTCCTGTGCAAGTCGATGTCGTTGTGCCGATTGGAGTTGGAGTGTTGTTCATTGCCCTTGGAAATTATATGCCGAAAATTAAACCGAATTATTTTTTCGGTATTCGTACCCCTTGGACGCTAGAAAATGAAGAAGTTTGGCAAAAAACGCATCGTGTCGGAGGAAAAGTGTTTGTTATGATGGGTGTATTCATTATGCTTACGGTATTTGCAACAAGTGTATGGCGCTTTATTTTTCTGATGATCATTGTATTTGGTGGCACGATGTATTTGTTTATCCAGTCGTATTTATTTTCGCGTAAATGAAAGGAGAGATCGATTTGGTTGGGATGTTTGTTCAATTGTTTCTTTCTTTGATTGTTCCTTTCGCACTTATCATATATGGGCGAAAAAAAGGATGGCTCTCATGGAAAGCGTTCGGTGTTGGCTTGCTTGTTTTTGTTTTATTTTCACAAGTGTTAGAGAAAGTTATGCATATGCTTGTAATAGATCCGAGTGGCACATCGTTAAAAGGAATAAGTAGCGTTTGGGCGTTTGTCGCTTACGGGGCTTTAGCAGCTGGAGTGTTTGAAGAGATAGGAAGATATGTCGGGTTTCGTTTCATGTTAAAAAACAATCGGGCATACGGGGATGGATTATCATTCGGTTTAGGACATGGAGGAATGGAAGCTGTGCTTATTGGTGCTTTTAGCGCCGTAAATATGATGGTCATTTCTCATCTCGTGCAAACAGGTCAGTTTGAGCAAATTGCTTCCTCTCTCCCTGCTACACAAGTGGAGATGCTCAAAACCATGTTAAATCAGCCTGATTGGATGTATGTATTAGGTGGTATCGAGCGAACATTTGCGATAGCGATCCATGTTGCGCTTTCTCTTCTTGTTTTATATGGGGTTCGGAAAGGACAATTTCGTTACGTGGTGTATGCCATTTTGATTCATGCGTTAATTGATGTGGTCCCTGCGCTATATCAAGTGAAAGTCATTTCAAATGTTTGGATTGTAGAAACGATTCTTGCTTTCATTGCAATCGCTTCGCTCGTCTTCATTCGACGTATAGCAGAAAAGTTTCATTAAAAAAGTTTTAAAAAACATATTGCATCGAAACGCGTTTCATACCTTATGCTCGTGTCAAAGACACGAGGGAGGGAGAAACGATGGGAATCTTTTTTATTTTCATGTTGTGCGCTGTTGAGTTAATCGGAGCGCAGTTCGCCATAGAAGCAGCTTCAAAACGAAAGTATAATAGAGAGTAAAAAAGGGTGATGTTGTGAGAGTTGTTAACCAACGTTGGATGTCATTAGAGGAGTATGATGAATTAAGAGAAACAACGGATAAGCCATTGGAATATATGAATGGGGTTGTATGTATGGTTCCTTCACCGTCTACAAAGCATCAGCGAATATCTGGACGCATGTATGTTGAACTTTTTCACTTTTTTGAGAAAACGGATTGTGAAGTGTTCCATGCCCCTTTTGATGTGGAGTTATATAGCAATGAGATTGATGAAAAATATATCGTCGTTCCTGATTTATGCGTCATTTGTGACAAAGAAGGGTTACAAGATCAAAAATACGTTGGTGTACCTACGTGGATTATAGAAATTTTAAGCCCATCGAACCAAGCGCATGACTTAGTTTTTAAATTGAACATTTATATGCGCTATCAAGTAAAAGAATATTGGATTGTCAATCCGATGCTAAATAGCATACAAGTGTATGCGCTGAACGAACGGAAGCAATACGACCAGGTGGAAGTGATTAAGGAAAAGGGAAGTGTACGTTCATCTATTTTTCCAGCGTTTTCGGTTGATGTAGCAAAGATTTTTAGTTAATTGAAACATACAAGGGCTTTGTCGAAAAGCCCTTGTATGTTTGATTTCTCTATTTTAGAATCGTTAGTTTAATAAAAGTGAGGGAAAATAGCTGTGTTTTTTGAATATTTTGGGCACATTCATCGGTTGCTTACTATAGTAGAACAAAAAGAAAAAGAAAAGGTTTTACTCGCAGCGGAAAAAGTTGCGGAATGTATGCGACAAAACGGACTCGTCCATATTTTCGGCTGTGGGCATTCCCATCTACCAGCGGAGGAAGTTTTTTATCGTGCCGGTGGGCTTGTGCCCGTGAAACCGATACTGATAGAACCGTTAATGCTTCATGAAGGGGCGATCCGATCCTCGCAATTAGAAAAGAAAGAGGGATACGTGCAAATGTTTTTAGCAAAAGAAACGTTTGCGCCAAACGATGTTGCTTTTGTTGTTTCCACTTCAGGATGCAATCCAGTGCCAATTGATGTTGCGCTATGGGCGAAAGAGAAAGGGGCTTACGTGATTGGCGTAACGTCATTGGCATATTCGCAGTCTCTTCCAACGCTGCACTCGAGCGGAAAGCGATTAGCGGAATGTGTTGATCTTGTCATTGATAACCATTCAGCAGCAGGGGATGCGATTTTAACCCATCCCGCGATTCCTGTTTCGTTTGCACCGACGTCCACAATTGTAGGTGCAGCTATTTTACATGCTATTTTCGCAGAAGCAACGATCCGATTGGCTGAGGAAGGAGTTACCCCACCTATTTTTCTTAGCAACCATCTCCCTGGTGGAAAAGAGCATAACGAAAAATGGATTCGACAATATCGGGACCGAATTTCATTTTAAAAATAAAATAAGTGGTATAGACAACTAGATAATATAATATTAATATATATAAAGAGAAGGATGGTGTAAAAGGTGAACCGATTTCTTTTGAAAAATGCAACTGTTTATACAGAAGAAGGGTGGATAGAAAATGGATGCGTATTGGTAGAAGGGGAGAAAATTGCTTATGTTGGTTCAAATACATTTTTTCCAGATGTACCAACGATTGAATTAGCTCCTCGCTACTTCCTTGTTCCAGGGTTCATTGATCTTCATATTCACGGTGCTTTCGGTGCGGATGTGATGGATGCATCGATGGAGGCACTGCAAACGATTGTCTCCCGTTTGCCGGAGGAAGGGACGACTAGTTTTCTAGCAACAACGATGACGGCGCCCGCCGAACAGATTGAACAAGCAGTAGAAAATGTTGCACGTTACATGCGATATAACGTTCCCGGTCAGTCGGAAGTGCTAGGCATTCATTTAGAAGGACCGTTCCTTTCGCCTAAACGGGCAGGAGCGCAGCATCCGCGCGATATTATCGAACCAAACGTTGCGTTGTTTCAGCATTGGCAACAAAAAGCAAACGGAAACATTCGGCTCGTTACGCTTGCACCAGAAGAGAACAATGGCATAGCGCTTGTTTCGTATTTAAAAGAAAACGATGTTATTGCATCCATTGGTCATTCTGATGCGGGGTATGAACAAGTAAAAAAAGCAATTCAGGCAGGGGTCACGCATGTCACACACTTGTTTAATGGCATGAGCGGTATTCATCATCGAACACCAGGGATTGCTTTAGCTGCACTTATGCATGAGGAAGTAATGTGCGAGTTAATTGCGGATGGGATTCATGTTGCACCAGAAATGGTTTGGTTTGCTTATAAGAACAAAGGAAAAGAAGGATTGGTCATCATTACTGATTCAATGCGAGCGAAATGCTTTGGAGAAGGAGAATATGAACTAGGAGGACAACGGGTCGTTGTTCGTAACGGAAAAGCAATGTTAGTAGACGGAACGTTAGCAGGGAGCGTGCTGACGTTGAAACAAGCGGTGCAAAATGTGATCGCATTTGCAAAGTGTTCGCTCGAAGATGCCATTCATATGGCGAGTTGGAACCCAGCAAAACAACTCGGTGTACTTGATCGCAAAGGGAGCATTCGTACAGGAAAAGATGCCGATCTTGTTGTACTAAACGAAACCTATGAGGTTGTCATGACATTTTGCCGTGGAAAATTGGCATATGACAGGAGGGGAAATAGATGCGAGTGATACAAGTGAACGATTATGCCGAAATGAGCCAAAAGGCGGCGGAGATGATTAGCGAACAAGTCAGAAAAAAGCCCGATTCTGTACTAGGATTGGCAACAGGAGAAACGATGCTTGGAACGTATGCTGCGCTTGTAAATGAGCATCAACAACACAACACGTCTTATCGAGATGTTCGGACGTTTAATTTAGACGAATATATTGGATTAGACGCTACTCATCCAAATAGTTATCGCTATTATATGAATGAGAGACTGTTTCGTTTTCTCGATATCCCTTTAGCACAAACCTATATTCCGAATGGATGTGCTCCCCTTCTAGAAGAGGAATGCGCCCGCTACGAGCGATTGATTGAGCAATGTGGAGGAATTGATCTGCAGCTGTTAGGAATCGGACAAAATGGGCACATCGGGTTTAACGAACCAAACACGTCTTTTGCTTCCACGACACATGTTGTTCAACTTTCAGAGTCGACAAGAAAAGCAAACGCCCGTTTTTTTCCTTCTGCAGATGCAGTACCAACGCATGCGATTACAATGGGAATTGCGACGATTATGAAAAGCAAGCAAATCATTTTATTAGTGTCAGGAAAAAGAAAAGCATGGGCGGTTTCTCACCTTCTTGAAGGGGAAGTCACGCCAGCTGTTCCTGCTTCTATTTTAAAAGCGCATCCAAACGTCATTGTGATTGCCGATACGGAAGCATTGTCGCATGTAAGCCAAGAGAAAAGAAAGGTGCATCGTCCATGATTAATAAACATTCACCGCTACCAATTTACTATCAACTGGAACAAGGAATTAAAGAAATGATTGAGAAAGGACAGCTTCAACCTGGGGAAATGATTCCGTCGGAAAGGGAATGGGCGGAAATGTATGAAATTAGCCGGATGACCGTTCGCCAAGCGATTAACAACTTAGTCAATGACGGCTATTTAGTAAGAAAACGAGGAAAAGGAACGTTTGTCGCAACGAAAAAAATTGAACAACCGTTAAAAGGGCTAACAAGTTTTTCAGAAGATATGCGAGCGCGAGGAATGGTACCGGGAACAACCCTATTAGCTTTTCACACCATTCCTGCCTCTCCATCTTTCGCTAGCCAACTTGGAATTGGTGAAGGAGAGGACGTTTATGAAATCCGCCGTATCCGCCTCGCTGACGGATTGCCGATGGCGCTTGAAACAGCGTATGTCCCTTGTTCGCTTGTTCCTGGGCTCACGGAGCAAAATGTAAGCGGTTCTATTTATGAATTTATTGAAAATAAACTAGGATTAACCATTCGCTCCGCAACACAAGTACTAGAAGCATCCGTCGCACGGAAGCTGGAGGCAGAGTTGCTGCAAATTAAAGAAGGAGCCCCAGTGCTGCTTATTCAACGCAACAGCTATTTACAAACTGGCCAGCCGCTTGAAATCGTTAAATCCGTGTATCGCGCGGATCGCTACAAATTTATGATTGAAATGGAACGTTAATGCGGGAGAAAGGCAACTCATTTGCTTTTCTATACATGAAAAAGGGGGAATTTGTATGTTAGGATTTTTACAACGAATTGGGAAAGCGCTCATGCTTCCGATTGCTGTATTGCCAACAGCGGCGCTATTGCTCCGGTTAGGCCAACCAGATTTACTGAACATCCCGTTTATCGCTGCTGCAGGAGATGCTGTTTTCTCTAACTTAGCACTTTTATTTGCTATTGGTGTAGCGGTAGGATTAGCGAAAGACGGCAACGGTGCAGCAGCATTAGCAGGGGCAGTTGGGTATTTCGTGTTGACGAAAGGAACTGCTGCAATCAATGAAGAAGTGAATATGGCTGTATTAGGTGGAATTATTTCTGGTGCCGTCGCAGGGGTGCTGTATAATCGCTATCACGATAAAAAGCTCCCAGATTGGCTCGGATTTTTTGGCGGCAAGCGGTTTGTACCGATTGTTACGTCGTTTGCAATGCTTGTGCTCGCGCTAATATTTGGGTATATATGGCCTCCAATTCAGCACGGTATTAATGCAGTAGGGGAGTGGATTGTTGGAGCAGGGGCGATTGGAGTCGGCATCTTTGGTTTCTTGAATCGCTTGTTAATTCCTGCTGGTCTGCATCATGTTCTTAATAGTTTAGTTTGGTTTGTCTTTGGTGAGTTCCATGGAAAAACAGGTGATTTAAACCGTTTCTTCGCAGGAGATCCTGATGCAGGGATTTTTATGGCGGGCTTTTTCCCAGTGATGATGTTTGGTCTTCCAGCCGCTGCGTTTGCGATGATTGCCGCAGCGAAAAAAGAACGGCGAAAAGCAGTAGCTGGCGCACTTCTCGGGGTTGCTTTTACATCGTTTTTAACAGGGATTACAGAACCGATTGAGTTTTTATTTATGTTTTTATCACCATTACTTTATTTCGTTCACGCTGCACTAACGGGGCTATCGCTATCAATTGCTACGCTATTAGGCATTCATCACGGGTTTGGGTTTTCCGCTGGTGCAATCGATTATTTCTTAAACTACGGAATCGCTCAAAAACCGCTACTATTATTTGTGCAAGGGATTGTTTATGGCGCCATTTATTTTGTCGTATTTTATTTCCTAATCAAAAAGCTAGATTTAAAGACACCGGGCCGAGAAGACGAAGTGGAGGGAGAATTTGCGGAAAGTGGGATTCCGTCGGGTACGAAGTACGAAGAATTGGCGCAACAATATATGAAGGCGTTAGGCGGAAAAGAGAACATTGCCCATCTTGATAATTGCGTCACACGTTTGCGGTTAAAAATAAATGATATGTCAAAAGTAAACGAGGCAGAGTTAAAGCGTTTAGGGGCAAAAGGCGTCGTTCGTCTCAACCAGTCAGATTTGCAAGTAGTCGTTGGAACAGACGTTGAATTTTTAGCAAATGAAATGCGAAAAATATGATTCTTATATTTTAAGGATATAGGAAACAGTTTATGATACCTTGGCATTTTAATATGGAGGATGGACAAATGAAACGAATAAACATTGGTAACTCTGGACTAATAGCCTCAGAAATTGTGTTAGGATGCATGCGAATTTCGGAAATGTCTGTTTCCGAGCTATCAAGGTATATAGACGAAGCGCTTGAAGCAGGAATTACGATGTTTGACCATGCAGATATTTATGGAAAAGGGCGTTGTGAAGAGCTGTTTGGCGAAGTGCTTGCTTCTCGTCCGCATTTACGCGAACGCATTCACATTCAAAGCAAATGTTCGATTCGTGATGGCTATTATGACTTATCAAAAGAGCATATTTTAACATCCGTCGACGGCATATTGAAGCGACTTCAAACCGATTATTTAGACATGTTGCTTTTACATCGACCGGATACGCTTATGGAACTAGAAGAAGTAGCAGAGGCGTTTGATTGTCTACATGCAAGCGGAAAAGTCCGTCATTTCGGGGTGAGCAACTTCAATAGTATGCAAATCGAGCTATTGCAAGCATACGTTAAACAGCCGATCATCGCGAATCAAATGCAGTTCAGTATTATGCATGCGAATTTAGTGACAAGCGGCATTCAAGCGAATACGCTATTTGACGGAGCGCCGAACCGCGACGGACATATTTTAGAATATTGCCGTCTTAAACAGATTACGATACAGGCGTGGTCTCCGTTCCAATACGGCTTTTTTGAAGGAGTGTTCATTGACAACGAGCAATTTCCGGAAGTCAATGAAGTACTCGGACGGCTAGCTGAGGAAAAAGGAGTAAGCAAGTCAGCGATTGCTGTCGCTTGGATTTTGCGTCATCCAGCGAACATGCAAGTGATCGTTGGCACAACAAACTCTGCTCGTTTAAAAGACATTTGCCAAGCAAACCATGTGCAACTCTCCCGACAAGAATGGTACGAAATCTACCGTGCGGCAGGTCATCGGTTGCCGTAATTGACGAAAACACTTTTTTGGCGATTGCTGAAAAAGTGTTTTTTTTCCTTGCTTAAGTTCTGTCGTCTTTTCATGCTATCGTGCTAAAATAAGGGGGGATTATTTTTATACTGGGGGACTGAACAATGACAACGACGACGAAGATCAAAACGGACATTGAAATTGCCCAAGAAACAAAATTAAAGCGCATTCAAGACATTGCAAGTGAACTGGATTTGTTAGAAGAAGAGCTTGAACCGTATGGGCATTATAAAGCGAAAATTTCTCTTCATGCACTGAAGCGGTTAGCGACGAAACAAGACGGCCATGTCATTTTAGTGACGTCAATTAATCCAACGCCAGCGGGAGAAGGAAAATCGACAGTTACTGTTGGGCTTGGTCAAGCGTTACATAAACTCGGTAAAAAAGTGATGATTGCGATGCGGGAACCTTCCCTTGGCCCGACGATGGGCATAAAAGGCGGGGCGACAGGTGGAGGGTATTCACAAGTGTTGCCGATGGAAGACATTAATTTGCACTTTACTGGCGATTTGCATGCGATTACGACCGCGAATAACGCCTTAGCTGCGCTCATTGACAACCATATTCATCAAGGAAATGAATTACGAATCGATACGCGTCGCATCGTTTGGAAGCGAGCAGTGGACTTAAATGACCGTGCGCTACGTAAAGTCGTGGTCGGATTAGGTGGGCCGACGCAAGGCGTGCCACGCGAGGACGGATTCGATATTACTGTTGCCTCTGAAATCATGGCGGTGTTTTGCTTAGCAACCGATCTGCAAGATTTAAAGCGACGTTTAGCAAACATGGTGGTAGCATATAATGTGGATCGTCAACCTGTTACAGTAGCTGATCTTGGCGTCGAAGGAGCGCTCACGCTTTTACTAAAAGATGCGCTAAAGCCGAATTTAGTCCAAACGGTAGAACATGTACCTGCACTTGTGCACGGTGGCCCGTTTGCCAATATTGCTCACGGATGCAATAGCGTCATTGCCACAAAAATGGCACAAAAGCTCGGAGACTATGTTGTGACAGAGGCGGGATTTGGTGCGGATTTAGGTGCGGAGAAATTTTTACATATCAAAGCACGCATGGGAGGAATTGAACCGAAAGCTGTTGTCATCGTCGCAACGATTCGAGCGTTAAAAATGCACGGCGGGGTAGGAAAACAACAGTTAGCGAGCGAAAATGTCGAAGCATTAAAAAAAGGACTAGCCAATTTAGAGAAACATATTGAAACGATTCAAGCGTTTGGCTTGCCGTTTGTCGTTGCCATTAACCGTTTTATCACGGACACAGATAAAGAAATTCACGCATTAACGACATTTTGTGAAGAAAAAGGATATCCTGTATCGTTAACGGAAGTGTGGGAAAAAGGCGGAGATGGCGGAATTGATTTAGCTCGTAAAGTATTGGAAGCAATCGAAAATACAAAAAGCACGTACACTCCGTTATACGAATTAGACGAACCGATTACGGATAAAATTCAAAAAATCGCGCGCATTGTTTATGGCGCAAGCGACGTTTCTTTTTCTGACAAGGCGAAAAAGCAAATCGAACAATTTACATCGTTTGGGTGGGACAAGTTCCCCATTTGCATGGCAAAGACGCAATATTCGCTTTCCGACGACCCAACAAAACTTGGCCGCCCGACCGATTTCACTATTACAGTGCGCGAATTAAAACCGTCGATTGGTGCTGGCTTTCTCGTTGCCTTAACAGGAGATGTAATGACGATGCCAGGGCTGCCGAAACAACCAGCAGCGCTTCAGATGGATGTCGACGAACTTGGAAACGCGCGTGGACTTTTCTAAATGATTAATCAGGAGAACAGGCGCCTTATCAGTAAGATAGGGCGCTTTTTTTATAAACAGGCAAAAAAATTGAAAGATTAACAAAAGGTATTATAATGTAAATATTCAATTTGTTTTCTAGGGAGAGAGGAAGATGCAAGCAAGTGTTGAACAACGTACAAATATGCAAACAGTCGTTTATCCGATTTTAATTGCCATTAGTATTGGTCATTTATTGAATGACGCGATGCAAGCTGTGGTACCGGCGTTGTTTCCGATTTTAGAATCATCAATGCACCTATCTTATACACAAATCGGTTGGATTGCGTTTACGCTTAATATGACTTCGTCTATCCTACAGCCGGTTGTCGGATTGTTTTCCGATCGGTATCCATCACCGAGCTTTTTGCCGTTGGGTATGGGAGCGAGCTTGTTAGGGATGGTTGGATTAGCGTTTGCACCTAATTTTTTCTTTGTGTTATTGTCCGTTTTATTCATTGGACTTGGTTCAGCTATCTTTCATCCAGAAGGTTCGCGTGTCGTTTATTTTGCTGCGCAGGCGAGAAGGGGATTCGCTCAATCCATTTACCAACTTGGTGGCAATACAGGGAACGCCCTTGCCCCATTGTTTACAGCGCTCATTTTTGTTCCGTTTGGTCAAAAGGGAGCAGGTTGTTTTGTCATTGTTGCGGCGTTAGGAATGGCTGTTTTATTTTGGGTGTCAAAATGGTACGCTCTTCAGTTACATCAACTGAAAAATCGTCCGAACAGAACAATAGAAGGAAAGACACATACAAGCAAACGAATTATATTTGCCCTCGTTCTTCTCGTGTTGCTAGTATTTGCACGTTCGTGGTATTATGCAGGGATTGCGAATTATTATCAATTTTATTTAATGGAATATTACGACATTTCTATTCGTAAGGCGCAGCTTTATTTGTTTGTTTTTATGATTGCAGGAGCGATCGGTACCGTTTTTGGCGGCCCGCTTGCTGATCGATTTGGGAGACGAAATTTAATTTTTGCATCCACGCTTGGTACGGCACCGTTTGCACTCATTTTGCCATATGTGCCACTTCATTTTGTTTTGCCAATTGTTTTTGTCACAGGCTTTATTTTATCGTCTAGTTTCGCTACTTTTGTTGTTTATGCACAAGAATTGCTTCCAGGAAATGTCGGGATGGCTTCTGGATTAATTGTTGGTCTCGCATTTGGAATGGGGGCGCTTGGAGCGGTTGCACTTGGCAAAATCGCAGACGTGTATACGCTAAAAACACTTATGGTTATGTGTAGCTTTCTTCCTTTGTTTGGCGTGTTGACATTTTGGTTGCCAAAAGAAGCATAGTGGCAAGCTTGTTGTTTGCCACTATACAGATGCCCGTTCGATCAAGCGGACGGGTAGTTTTTCTTTTGTTGGTTGAGTCTTATCATTCGTAAAATAATCGTATATCATCTGGAAAGCTTTTTTTCCGATAAGCGAAAGAGGTAGTTCAATTGTCGTGATATGCAACGCTTCTGAAATAGGATGATTATCAAAACTAACGATGGCTAAATCGTTTGGAACATGTAATCCATATGTTTTTCCCCACAAAACGATCCCTGCAGCAACTTGATCGCTAGCAACGAGCAAGGCGGTCGGTTTTTCTTTGAGAGAGAGAATGGTAGATGCAATTCGTTTTCCGTCGCTCATATGTAAACAATGATGGAACATCCAATCAGGACGAATCGGAGCATGTATGCTTTGAAGAGCATCTTTATAAGCTGCTTTCCGTTTTTGGCTATTGATGCTCGTTGGTCGACTGAGACAATATCCGATTTTGCAATGTCCCTTTTTTATTAAGTAATCCATTCCAAGCGCAAAGGCGTGGTAATGGTCGATATACACGGAAAACAGATGCGGCTCTGATGTATCTTCACATAAAACGATTGGACCGTCGTTTGTATAGGATGCAATTGTTTCGAGACGAATGGTATGCGAACAAATAATGAGGCCATCTATTTGCTTGACACGCAACATTTCAAGTGCTTCTTGTTCTTTATGTATATCATAGTTTGTTTGAAAAAAGAGAAGATGGTATCCGTATCGCAATGCTTCTTCGGAAATTCCCTCTACAATCATGCTGAAATATGGATGATTGATAGTCGGTAACATCACTCCAATAATATTTGTTCTTCCTTTCGACAAGTGAACGGCGTTAATGTTTTTTTTATAGTTTAATTGATGGATCACATCCCATACGGCTCTTCGTTTTTCTTCTTTGACATATGGATACCCATTGAGCACACGTGAGACAGTTGAAACAGAAACGCCTGCACGTTTTGCGATTTCACGAATATTTGCCATATTTTCACCTGCTTTTGACAACGTATAGTTATATTTTACTTCTTTTTTGATGGAGGTGTAAAAGGTTTCATATTTCAGGAGGATTTTAGTCAGAACGATATTGGATTGACAGAAATCGAGCGGCATAATGATGAAAAAAGTCTTTTCCAAAAGAAGATCAGCTTGCCCGTTTTCATGGGCAAGCTGGCAACTACGGTAAGTCAATGAGCATAAAACGGCTGTCTATGTTCGCTGTTATGTGCAATTGTGTGACATCTGTGATACGAGCGGCATCACGACGTTGTAAAATTGTATCATCATTCAACACAAGTTCTCCCTCAATAACAAACACATACATCCGGCGTCCTTCTTGTTGGTGGAATGTAAGTTGTTGGTTATTTTCTAAATCGGATAAATACATGGTTAGATCTTGGTGAATGTAGGCAACTTGCTCACTGGCTTGTTTTTTTGAAACAATAGGCAATAAGCGATTTTTCATGTTTTCAACATCGTATGAAATTTGTTCGTATGACGGAGTAAGACCGTACGTTTCAGGTAAAAACCAAAGCTGTAGAAGATTGACTTCTTCCGTAGTAGACGGATTCATTTCTGAATGTACAATACCTGTTCCGGCCGTCATTCGTTGTACTTCACCGAATGAGATGATGCGATGATTGCCAAGATTATCGCGATGTTCGAGTTGCCCTTTCAAGACGACTGTAACGATTTCCATTTCTTGATGAGGATGTGCTCCAAATCCGCGTTGTGGAGCAATTATATCGTCATTAAATACGCGTAATGGGCCAAAGTTCATATTTTTTCGATCAAAATATTCAGCAAATGAGAAACTAAAATAACTTTGCAACCAACCGTGATTTGATTCAAATCGTTCATGTGCAGGATATACGTGAATCATGGTGCGCCTCCTTATTTGATAAGTGCATCAATTGAGTAGTCGCCTGCGCCAATAAGTGCAACGCCAATGACAACCACAATTAAAATGAGATTGTATTCAAATCCGTTTTGTGTAATCCAAAATCCATTTGGTGCATGTACTTTTACAATGGCAACGAACATCGTTGCGGCGATTAACAAAGCTGCAAATGGGGTGAACAACCCAAGCGCAAACAATAACCCTCCAACGAACTCAGCTAATCCAGCAATGAGAGCCATTGTCACCCCGGGCTTTAGTCCAATAGATTCAAGCCATCCTCCCGTTCCTTTTAAGCCATATCCTCCAAACCATCCGAATAATTTTTGAGCGCCATGACCTACAAAAGTTAAACCGACAGCTAGACGAATGAGTAAAATACCGATGTGCATCATAATCATTTCTCCTTTCATATATCTTGATTTCAAGATAAAAGTTGCGCGATAGGCCTTTAAAAAGGCGCTAATGAAAGACCTATCTTTTTGAGCAAGTGAATCGCCATTTCTTTTTCATCTGTCGATAAAGATTGGAAAATTTCCAACATTTTTTGTGCGTGCTGTGGGAAAATGTGATCCATTAATGTTCGTGCTTCTTCTGTAATGACAGCGTACGTAATGCGGCGGTCCTTTTCACAACGTTGCCGGACGATATATCCTTTTTCTTCGAGTTTGTCGATGACGTATGTCATGCTTCCACTTGTAAGCAAAATTTTGTCACCGATTTGCTGAATCGGCTGCGCTCCTTTATGATACAACAAATCGAGAACACCAAACTCCGTTGGATTTAGTCCGTAACGTTGAATGTCATGTTTAACATGTTCCGACACCGCCTTATGTGCTCTAGAAAGGACAATGAATAGTTTTAATGATAATGTTTGATCGTTTTGGCTCATATGCATCAACCTTTATCTTGATTTCAAGATAATTATAAACTTACGAAAAGTAAGTTGTCAACGATTAATATGTCATTGGGATACAAAGAGAAAGAAGATGTCAGTAATTCCGACACCTTCTTGAATTTTTTGTGGTAAATGACTATAGCTAAATAAAGAGCGGTTTTCTAAGATATTTTTTGAATGTCATTTTCCGTGTAGAATACGTGGAAATAAAATGTTATTTTCTAAATGAATATGAGTAAATAAATCATTCTCCAATGCTTCAAGGCGATTGTACACTAGTCGGTACGTTCCGCAAGCGTCGACAGGGAGAGTAAAGTCGTTTGTCACTTCTCGAATGCGTTTAATTATATCACCCGCACGTTCATGCTCAGCTGTAAGCTCTTCAATTGCTTGTTTCATTATTTGCTCGTTTTCTTTCGTCGGAGATGTTTCAAATTGTATAATAAGCGGAAATACATCTTTTTCTTCCTTCATCAGATGTTGCTCTAGCTCAATTTTTAATTCATGAAACAATTGGTGCACTTGAATTAAGTGCGGCTGTGTTGGACCATGAACGCGCGCTACTTTTGTTACATATGGAGTAAGTTGAGGCAATTCTTCTAATAAAAATTGATGATGTGTTTGAATAATGTGATCGATTAACTCTTTATATGAAACTTCTAACCAATTTTTTTCTACCTTTTCAAGCGATTTTTCATACATTGATTGTAGCTTGTTTAAAATTGTTTCTATATCTAATTGCTTTTCAGTGACCACATCAGATAAAGAGCGACTTCCACCACAACAAAAATCAATTTTATATGCTCTAAACAAATCGCTCGCTTTTGGAAATATAGCTACAATTTCACCAACTGTTGATTGTGCGGTAAATAATTTCTTCATCGTTTTCACCCTCCGAAATGGATTTATATCACAATGTAATCATATCTCTTTTTTTAGTTGATTGTTGTGATGCTTGTCACATGATCATTGCGATTTTGAAAAAGTTGTGACAACTAGAATATGGAGTGTGAATGAAGCATTTTCCATATATCTTTTGGAATGTTGAGCGTCATATCATTTGAGCTATTTTCCAACAATTAGATAATGATAGATTAATAAATCTCTGCTAGTCTTGTAAGCGAGCAACAGACTAGGAGGGATAACATGAGGAAATTACTAGTACTTGCTTCTCTGTTTGTAGCTACTGTCTTTTTCTCAGCAACTGAAACTTTTGCGCAAACGACAGTTCGTTATGTCAAGCAAGGGGAAACGTTTTGGACGATTGCAAAACATTACAATGTTTCATTGCTAGAGTTGCAACGAATCAATCAAAAACAAACAGATGTTTTATTTGTTGGAGAAACGTTACGCATCCCGCAACCCATTTCTCAGGCTGATAAAGATTTATTAGCTCGTCTTGTTCATGCAGAAGCAAAAGGAGAGCCATTTGCAGGAAAAGTGGCGGTAGCAACCGTGGTGTTGAATCGTGTTGATCATCCGAATTTTCCAAACACTATTCGCCAAGTCATTTATGATCGTTCCGGAGGATATTACGCATTTACACCTGTACAAAATGGTGAAATTAATAAGCCGGCAGATCGTGAAGCATATCGAGCGGTCGAAGAAGCCATTGCTTTTCGCGGTTTAGGAAGCGGGTCGCTATATTTTTATAATCCAAAAACGGCGAAAAGCGAATGGATCCGCTCACGACAAGTGACTGTGATCATTGGAAACCATGTATTTGCGAAATAATCCCTCTACGAGTGTAGGGGGATTATTTTTTATTCTTTATTGACTAATCAGTCAAAATTCTATATAATGGAATTGACTTGTTAGTCAATAAATGAGTGATGCCGGGGAGGCGGAATAATGGGCATTGTTGATGTTAAACAGTTAACGAAAATGTATAAAAACAATCGAGGAATTGAACGAGTCACATTTTCAATTGAGGAAGGGGAAATTTTTGGGTTTATCGGGCCGAATGGGGCAGGAAAAAGCACAACGATTCGCACATTATTAAATTTTATTTATCCAACAAGCGGTAGTGCTACAATTTTCGGAAAAGATATTGTGAAAGATGCAAAAGAAATTCGGAGACATGTCGGCTATTTACCTTCTGAAGTGCATTACTATGATGATATGAAAGTAATCGACTTATTGACGTATTCGGCATCATTTTACAAAGTGTCGGATCGACGATTGAAACAGTTAGCTGAACGTCTTGATTTAGATACTTATAAAAAAATTGAAGATTTATCATTTGGAAATCGAAAAAAAGTCGGTATCGTTCAGGCGCTTTTACATGAGCCGAAATTGTTAATTTTAGATGAACCAACCGGTGGATTAGATCCGCTCATGCAGCATACATTTTTTGAACTACTTTTGGAAGAACGGAAAAAAGGAGTGACGATTTTCTTCTCCTCGCACATTCTTTCTGAAGTACAAAAACTTTGCGATCGTGTAGCGATTATTAAAGAAGGGAAATTAATTCAAGTGGAAACGATTGAACATTTAACGAAAAACCATTTGAAACATGTGACGATCGTGTTTGAAGAAGGGCAATATACTTCATTTGATTTAGCAGGTGTTGTAAAAAAAGAAATGAACGGCAATGAAATGACGATGCTATATAAAGGAGATATGAATGAACTGATCGCCCTATTGTACAGCTTGCGCATAAAAGATGTGTCGATTAGCGAGCCATCTTTAGAAGATGTGTTTATGCACTATTACGAAAAGTGAGGGATGGACGATGTTTAAACGTGAATGGAAGAGAAATGCAAAATCTTTAATGATTTGGAGTATCGTACTTGGTGGTCTTGTGTTTTTGACATTAAGCATTTTCCCACAGTTTGCGGAACAGCAAAAAGAAGTAACAAAACTTCTTCAATCATTGCCGCCAGCGATGATTAAGGCGTTTGGGATGGATCAACTAAGCATTGGCGATTTAACAGGGTATTACGGTGTTCGGGTATATATGATGACAACGTTACTTGGTAGCGTTTATGCAGCGATGTTAGCTGCCAACATCGTTGCAAAAGAGGAAAACGATAAAACGATTGAATTTTTACTTGCTAAACCGGTAACGAGAGGAGAAATTTTAACGAATAAATGGCTTGTTGTGGTGGTGAATATTCTTATTTTAAATGTGGTTTCTTTGCTTGTTAGTTTGATTGGTTTTCAAATGGCTAAAGAATACGATGTTTCATTAAAAGCGATTTATTTATTGACGTTGGCAACTGTATTCCTTCACTTTACGTTTGCGTCCATAGTATTTTTATTATCAACGATGATGCGTAAAACGAGAAATGCATCATCATTTGCCCTTGGGCTTGTCTTTGTTACTTATTTTATGAATATGATGTCAAGTATTTCTGAAGATTTATCGTTCTTAAAATATGTGAGTCCGTTTAAATATGTTGATGCAGCACCGATTATTTATGATTTACAAATAGATCCATTGTATACAAGTTTAATGATTGCGATCATTATTTCAAGTATTGTTGCAGCATACGCAATTTATCAAAAGAAAGATATTGTCGTGTGAGGGGGATTTGATTGTACGAAGCGTTTGAAAGGCAACCGGAAGAAAAAAAGAAACTCATTATTCAAACCGTGATCGAAGAGTTTGTACAAAACGGATACGACAATGCATCAACGGATGTGATGACGAGTCGCGCTGGCATTTCAAAGGGATTGTTATTTCATTATTTTAAAAGCAAAAAAAATTTATATTTATATGTTGTTCATTATGCAAAACAGTTGTTGACCGAAAAAACGATGGAAGCAGTAAACGAAATAAGATGTAGTGACTTTTTTGAACGAATAAAGCAAATTGTGCTTACTAAACAACAAATATTTATGACATATCCGCATGAAACACAACTAGTCATCGATGCAGTGGCTAATCCACCAAAAGCGGTAAAAAAAGAAATGGAACAACTGCTTGCGAAACATTACGAAACATATGCTGAAGATTTTCAATTGCAACATATTTTTTTAAAAGATCTTCTTCAGAAAGAAACGTTACGTGATGATGTATGTGCTGAAACTGTCGTGCGCATGACGATGTTGATCGTTGAACAATTATCGAATAAGTACATGCAATTGTATAAAAATAAAAAATATAATCCAATTCAACACGGGAATTTGCTTGTGCAAGAGTTAGAGGAATATGTGAATATTATAAAATATGGGATTTACAAGTGAGGCGGGGATCTTCCCGCCTTTATTCATTGCAAGAAAATTATTGAAATTTTCTGTTTTTATGTGGTATGATATTTTCGAGAAATTTGAAACTATGTTTCGTAATACGCAACAAAAAAGGGGAAGGGGAATGATGATGGGAGAATATGTACAAGTTGGGCGTTTGCAAGTAGCAAACATCTTTTATGATTTTATGACAAATGAAGTATTACCAAATAGCGGGGTAGATGCAAGCAAGTTTTGGAGCGATTTTGAGCAGCTAATTGAAGAGTTGACACCGAAAAATAAAGCGTTGCTTGCGAAGCGTGATGAGCTGCAAGAAAAAATAAATGAGTGGCATAAGCAACATCGTGGGCAGTTCGATTTTGAACAATATCAATCGTTTTTACAAGAGATCGGATATTTAGAGTCAGAAGTTGATGACTTTGAAATTACAACAGAAAATGTAGATGATGAAATTGCTAAGCAAGCCGGTCCACAGCTCGTTGTTCCAATTACAAACGCACGTTATGCTCTCAATGCAGCCAATGCTCGTTGGGGAAGTTTGTACGATGCGCTATATGGGACAGATGTGATTAGTGAAGAAGGTGGTGCACAGCGAGGAAAAGGATACAATCCAGTACGCGGTGAGAAAGTGATTGCTTACGTCCGTGCCTTTTTAGATGAAGCGGTACCGCTTCGTGAATATTCGCATAAAGATGCCGTTCAATATGCTGTTGTAAACGGGACATTAACTGTCACAGTAAAAGATGGACAAACGACAACATTACAAGATGGTGAGAAATTTGTCGGGTATCAAGGCTCACCAGAGCAACCATCTGCCGTTTTGTTAAAAAATAACGGTCTGCATATTGAAATACAAATTGATCGGACTCATCCGATTGGGCAGACAGATGCAGCTGGGATTAAAGATGTTTATTTAGAGTCAGCTTTAACAACGATTATGGATTGCGAAGATTCCGTTGCAGCGGTGGACGCAGAAGATAAAGTGCTTGTTTATCGCAATTTGCTTGGCTTAGTTCGTGGGGATTTAACAGCGAATTTTACAAAAGGGAATAAAATAGTGACTCGTGCCCTTCAACCGGATCGCGTGTATACGACACCAAATGGCGAAACGCTCACATTGCCAGGTCGTTCACTCATGTTTGTGCGAAACGTTGGGCATTTAATGACAAACAGTACGATTTTGCTTGAAAATGGGGAAGAAGTGTATGAGGGCATTTTAGATGCCGTTGTGACAACTTTAATTATGAAACATTCGCTTCTCGGTAACGGAAAATACGTGAACTCAAGAAAAGGTTCCATTTACATCGTAAAGCCGAAAATGCACGGTTCAGAAGAAGTAGCATTTGCGAACGAATTGTTTGATCGTGTGGAAGACATGCTCGGTCTTGAACGCAATACAATTAAAATTGGCGTGATGGATGAAGAGCGTCGGACAACGTTGAATTTAAAAAATTGCATTTATCAAGTAAGAGATCGAATTGTTTTCATTAACACAGGCTTTTTAGATCGTACAGGCGATGAAATCCATACGTCAATGGAAGCAGGTCCGATGATTCGGAAAAACGAAATGAAGTCGGCCACATGGTTACAAAGCTACGAAAAATCGAACGTCGCGATTGGGTTAGCGACAGGTTTTCAAGGAAGAGCTCAAATTGGCAAAGGAATGTGGGCGATGCCTGATATGATGGCGGAGATGCTAAAGCAAAAAATTGCTCATCCGCAAGCAGGGGCAAACACAGCGTGGGTGCCGTCACCGACTGCAGCGACTTTACATGCGCTTCATTATCATAAAGTTGACGTATTTGCGGTGCAAGATGAGCTGAAGAAAAATGTGAAAAACTATCGTGATGACATATTACAAATTCCTGTCGCAATCCATCCAACATGGACGCCTGAGGAAATTCAACAGGAACTAGATAACAATGCCCAAAGTATTCTTGGCTACGTTGTTCGTTGGATTGACCAAGGTGTTGGTTGTTCAAAGGTTCCTGATATTCATAATGTTGGTTTAATGGAAGATCGAGCAACGTTACGTATTTCGAGCCAACATATTGCGAACTGGTTGCATCATGGAATTTGCACAAAAGAACAAGTACTGGAAACATTGAAGCGAATGGCCAAAGTGGTAGATGAACAAAATGCTGATGATCCATTGTATCGACCGATGTCAGCTGACTATGATCAATCCGTTGCTTTTCAAGCGGCATGTGATCTCGTTTTCAAAGGATATGAACAGCCGAACGGCTACACAGAACCGATTTTGCATCGCCGCCGTTTAGAAGCAAAAGCAAAATTTGCGCATGTAAAACAATAATGTGATGAGGGCATTCCATGTGAATGCCCTCGTTATGTGCTAAAGGTGGGAAGCAGCATGGAAAAAGATTCGTTTGTGAAATCAGTGAGTAGAGCGTTGCAAATCATGGATATTTTAAGTAATGAACGTCATGGAATGGGTGTAACCGAAATCGCAAAACAAATAGGAATTCATAAAAGCTCGGTGTACCGGTTGTTGTCGACGCTTGTTGAGTATGGATATGTCGAACAAGATGAAGAAACAGAGCGCTATAAACTTGGCTACAAGCTACTAGAAATGAGTTCAAAGTTGTTAGAATCGATCGATTTGCGAAAAGAAGCAAAACCGTATTTGCGTGAGTTGGAAAAATTGACAAATGAAGTCGTGCATCTTGTCGTGTACGATCAAGGAGAAGTCATTTATATTGAAAAGTTAGATGGGAATGAAACGTTGCGCATGCATTCGAAAGTTGGAAAGCGAGCACCGATGCATTGTACGGCTGTTGGAAAAGCGATTTTAGCGCATTTGCCTAAACATGTTGTTGCAGATATTTTAGATCGAAAAGGATTGCCGCCACATACTGATTATACGATTACAGATCGTCAAATGTTGTTTCAAGAGCTCGAACGTGTTCGGCAACACGGTTATGCGCTCGACTTAGAAGAAAACGAATACGGTATACGATGTGTCGCTGTTCCGATTTTTGACCATACGAAACAAGTCATTGCCGCAGTCAGTGTTTCTGGACCGACCATTCGTATGACAAATGAGCGGATTGAACAACTTCACGCACAAATGAGAATGATAGGTAAACAAATTTCAGAACGGCTTGGATATCGATGAATGATGTATACGTTTGGCCTCTAGTCATAGTATAATGATAAAAAGGATGTTTAAGGAGGCCACTTTATGGCACAACGTGTTGTGAAAACAACATATTTGTTAGGACTTTTGTTTTTGGTCGCAGCGCTCGTTTATTTTTTTGCTTCTAATTGGCCTGAACTTGGACGCTTGATGAAAGTCGGGATTGGTGCTGGGTTTATGATTTTGTTTTATGGCATGAGCGCCACGGTTTTTCGTCATCATTTTTTAAGTAAATGGTTGCTTATTTTTGGGGCGATAACATTTGGGATTTGTATCGCATTAATTGGTCAAGTATATAACTCGCATGCGGATAGCTTTTTATTGTTTTTCATTTGGTTTATTCCTACTGCTATGTTTGCCATGTTTACTCGCATTTCGTTTCTCTCTATATTCAGTTTCGGACTGCTACAGCTTACATGTTGGTTTTACTATTTTCCGTCTTCGTATCAAATTGAACGTGGAGAGTGGCCATCGTTTTTTATTTTATTGCTTTTTGCCGTAATCAACGGAATCATTTCATTTCTTGGACGTCCATCAATTGTTTCTGTTCTGGCTTATACGGCGATGCACAGTTGGCTATTTGTCATCTTTATCCAAGGGATTTCCACAGACCAGTTTCATTTTTGGCCATACGTATATGCTTTTATCTTCGTGTTGTTTTTAATATATGTAAGAAAACAACCGTATTTTATATGTACTGTGCTGTTTACAGGTATGTTTGGGGTTGTGCAATATTTTCGCTTTGTTGAGCGACATTTTGGTGGCAATTGGTATATATTTGGGCTTGTGTTGGCAGCCATTATCGTTTATATAGGCATTTATGCGCTTCGTTGGATGAAAAAGCGAAGCAACGGAAAAGTAGAGAAAATATTTTTTGTTGCTTTTCAAGTGATTGTCACAGGGGTGGCTTCCATCATTGTAGTTGGAAGTATATTGCAATTATTATCGTTTTGGTTTAATGTGTTTTCTCCTTATTGGTTATTTAGTATATCTGTTTTTTTATTTGTTGTTCCGGGATTGTTATGGAAAAGATGGAACGATGTTGTTCGTTACACATTGCTTGCGATTGGATATATCCTCGGTGCATTTAGCGTAACAGAGGTCTCCTTTATCGTAATCACTGTATATATCGCTGTATTATTTATTGTTTCATGGCGAATGTCGGCGGGTGTACGAACGATGACGAATATGGCAGTTTCGCTTTATTTCGCCATGATGATGCTTGATGAGTGGAGCGACATTCGTTTTACGTTATTTACTGTATTTGTTTTTTACGGCATCATTTATTGGATGGCAAAACATACGTATGAGCGACTCGTTTTCCTCGTTTTTTCATTCGCTACGCTTCTTTTATTAACGAGTGCTGATTTAGTTGTGGTGGATTGGGCGTATGTTGTATGGAATATACTGTTTCTTGGCTTTGTTGCCCTTGTTCTCTTTTTTCGTACGAATGAAAAAGAACAGTCGATTGCTTGGTTATATATCTTTTTGTTTTTAACGTTAAAGTATTATGAATGGGTATGGAGTTTATTGCATAAATCTGTGACATTAGCCATTGTTGGAGTATGTTTATTGATCGTTGCTTCGGTCGTACAAAAAAGAAAGTCGATTTCATTATCTTTCCATAAGCAAAAATGGTTACCGCTTTTCGTCATCATCATGTTGCAAGTTGCTTTTATCACTTATGTCACGTTTGATAAAGAGCAACATCTTCAATATGGTCAACGAATAAAACTGCAACTTGAACCAGTCGATCCACGTTCTCTCATTCAAGGAGATTATGTTCGTCTTCAATACGAAATTTCAACAATTGAGGGAATGAATGAGTGGGGAAAAGCACAAGTCATTTTACGGAAAGATGAAACAGGCGTTCATCGATTTGTTGGTGTTTATTCATTAAATGGGAAGCCACGAAATTCGACGATGTACCGAGAAGGCGATGTGTTAGTAAACGGACATATATATGGAAATACAATCATTTATGGAATGGAAACGTATTTTGTTCCAGAAAAAACAGGAGGAGAGATCCAACGCCATGCTCGCTTTGCCTATGTACGTGTAAGTAAGACAGGAGATGCGTTATTAGAAAAAGTGTCTGAACGGTAAGATAGAACCGCCGCCTCGTATGGAGACGGCGGTTTTTTTATGATGTTGTTTAGCTTCAAATGATATTTCCTTTTACAATGGTAAAGGAGACTTTACTTTCCAATAAACATTTGTGTCCAATAGTTTCCGTTTCCGTCAAATCCAACCCCGATATGCGTAAAGTTTCGATTTAAAATGTTCGCGCGGTGTCCGGCACTATTCATCCACGCATTAACTACTTCTTGAGGTGTTCGCTGCCCTTTCGCAATGTTTTCTCCAGCTGTTCGATAAGAAACGCCAAAATCGCGCATCATATCAAAAGGAGAACCGTATGTTGGGCTTGTATGCGAGAAATAATTATTTTTTCGCATATCTTCTGATTTTTTCTGAGCGACCGAGCTGAGCTGTGCATCAGCACGTAAAGCTGGAAGCCCTGCACGGGCACGTTCTCTGTTTGTCAAATCGATGACTTGTTGTGCATATTGACTAATACTTGTTGTCGGTGTTGTTTGTCTTGGTTGCTGCTGAGTCGGTTGTTGTGTTTGTCTGTTCGGTTGCGTCGGCGTCACCTGATTTGGACGTTGATACACATTTGGTGACGGCGTGTAAGGTCTTGGTTGCACATACATTCTTTGTTGTTCCGTTAACGATCGTTCGATTTGTGTACGTAAATTGGCTGCGTCTTTCGGATCGATCGGAACAAATTTATAGCGAGCTTCTTGAATCAATATCGCTTTTGTATGAGGATATTGATCGCTTGATAGCGTCGTATGCAAAGCAGAAATGTTTGAACGGTTGTTCATATCCATTGCGTTGTTACAGCCAACAATGGCAAGTAAACTTAAGGCGGCAATAGATTTCGTTAGTTTTGTTATCATTTGTGCATCCCTCCTTGGTATTTTAATCGTTATGCATCATTAGTTTTTGCCGTTACGAAGCAAACTAATAATGGGAATGGTTGAGAAATGTTTTTTCCTCTTTTTGTTTTTAAAAAATGACAAGATTGTGACAGACAAAATGATATTTACTTTACATTGAATGTGACCTGTAAGCGCTTTAATATGAAGCTATAGCAAGACCAAATAAAAAAGAGGAGGAAGGAACATGGAAAATCAAACAGGTTTTCGTGTAAAAGTGCAACGATTTGGCAGTTATTTAAGTGGAATGATTATGCCAAACATCGGAGCATTTATTGCGTGGGGAATTATTACTGCATTATTTATCCCGACAGGTTGGTTGCCAAACGAATCATTCGCTAAATTAGTTGGTCCAATGATTACGTATTTATTGCCATTATTAATTGGTTATACAGGCGGAAAAATGATTTATGACGTTCGTGGTGGTGTCGTCGGTGCAACCGCAACTATGGGGGTGATTGTCGGTTCAGACATTCCGATGTTTTTAGGTGCCATGATCATGGGGCCGCTTGGCGGATATGCCATTAAACAGTTTGACAAACTTGTTCATGGGAAAGTGAAACAAGGTTTTGAAATGTTAGTAAACAACTTTTCGGCAGGTATTATTGGTGGGTTACTCACATTAGTCGCTTTCAAAGGAATTGGTCCAGTTGTTTTAGGATTAAACAAAACATTAGCAGCAGGCGTAGAAGCAATTGTTAACGCGAAATTGTTACCTTTAGCAAACATCTTTATTGAACCAGCAAAAGTATTATTTTTAAACAATGCAATTAACCATGGTATTTTAAGCCCGCTTGGTATTGAACAAGCAGCAAAAACAGGAAAATCTATTTTATTCTTGCTTGAAACAAACCCAGGTCCAGGTCTTGGTATTTTACTTGCTTATTGGTTATTCGGAAAAGGGATGGCAAAACAATCAGCGCCAGGTGCGGTGATCATCCATTTCCTCGGAGGAATTCACGAAATTTACTTCCCTTACATTTTAATGCGCCCAGTACTCATCTTAGCTGCAATTGCCGGTGGTGTGAGTGGGGTGTTTACATTCACAGTATTTAATGCAGGTCTTGTTGCAGTTCCATCGCCAGGAAGTATTTTTGCGCTACTTGCTATGACGCCGCGCGGTCATTACTTAGGAGTTCTTGCTGGTGTAATCGTTGCTGCTACCGTTTCTTTCTTAGTGGCATCCTTCTTCTTAAAAACATCAAAACAAGAAGAAGGCGATTTAGAACAAGCAACAGAACAAATGCAACAATTAAAAGGAAAGAAAAGCAGCGTGGCTTCAGCTTTAAGCACTGCGGCGCCAAAACAAGTGAAAAAAATTGTTTTTGCTTGTGATGCAGGAATGGGATCAAGTGCGATGGGTGCTTCCATTATGAGAAACAAAGTGCAAAAAGCTGGACTTGATATTGAAGTAACAAATACAGCGATTAATCAATTGCCAGCGGATGCAGATGTGGTTATTACTCATCAAAATTTAACAGATCGTGCGAAAGAAAAATTACCAAATGCATACCACGTATCTGTTGAAAACTTCTTAAATAGTCCAAAATATGATGAATTGATCGAGATGTTAAAAAAAGGTGAATAACGAATAAACAAGCAAAAAGGTAAGTGAACAGCTTACCTTTTTGCTTCTTCCATTTAAAAAATGTCAACATGTAAAATGACGAAAAAGCGCTTTCTATTTGTTGTGATTCAAGAAGAGTGACGGTAAAATTTTTCTTGAAAAGCAAACGCGTTTTTAAAAATTGTCAACAATCGTTGCTAGATGGGAGGTGAGTGTGTGTATATATCAGCGAGAGAAAGAAAAATATTAGATCTTTTATTAGCGAACCCAAAAGGAATTACAGTAGGAGATGTCGCTAAGCAATTAGATGTAAGCGAGCGAACGGTTCACCGTGATTTAAAAGGTGTTGAACAAGTTGTTGAATCATATGATTTACAACTAATAAAAAAAGCAGGTGTTGGTATTCAAATCGTCGGAGAAGAAGAAAAAAAGCGTCAGCTACAAATGCATGTATTTCGTTTATCACATACGGAATATACACCTGAAGAGCGGCAAACGATGATTTTAATTGCTTTATTAGAATCAGGAGAACCGGTAAAGTTAGTCTCTCTTGCGAATGATTTAAACGTAACAGTCGCCACGATCAGCAACGATTTAGACAAAATGGAAGAAAAGGTAGAAAAACACGGCCTTTCCCTCATTCGTAAAAGGGGATACGGGGTCGAAATATGTGGCTCCGAAGCAGCAAAACGTAAAATGATGAGCGAACTGTTATTTGATCATTTTGATGAATCACAATTTCTCTCTTTAATGAAAGAGTCTATTCAAAAAAAGTCAACAGATTTAGTAAATACAGTAACAGAGAAGTTGCTTGGGCTTGTTGATAAAGAAAAATTGTTTATGATCGAACAACAAATTGAAGCGATGAAAGAAAATCTTACGTTTACGATTGCCGATAGTTCGTATATCGCTCTCGTTATTCATCTGGCATTAGCCATTGAACGCATTGTGCAAGGAGAGGCTATCCATTTTGATGCCCAACATTTGCAAGCGATTCGTGCAACGAAAGAATATGAAACAGCAGAAAAAATCGCAAAAAAATTAGAAGAAGTTTTTCATGTTGTGATTCCCGAAGAAGAAATTGGTTACATCACGATGCATTTAATGGGTGCAAAGCTAAGAACTCGGCGTGGATATATGTTAGAAGAGGCGAGTTTAGCAATCGCGATGAAAGCGCAAGAGCTCATTCGTTTTGTGAGCGATAAAATAGGGATTGATTTAACGGACGACTATCCATTGTACGAAGATTTAATTGTCCATTTAAAACCAGCTTTATATCGTATACAGCATCATATGGGCATTACTAATCCGTTGCTTCATAAAATTATGCAAGACTATAGCGAATTGTTTCATATTGTGCAACAAGGTGTACAACATGTATTTTCGGATATAACGGTGCCGAAAGAAGAAGTTGGTTACTTAGTTCTTCATTTTGCATCAGCGTTATTGCGCGAAAAGAAAGGGTTGCGTGCGCTCGTTATTTGTTCAAGCGGAATTGGAACGGCAAAAATATTAGCTACACGTCTCAAACAAGAAATTCCAGATATTTCTCATATTGAACAAAAGTCGTTTTTTGACGTTCGACATATGGATGTGCACGAATACGATTTGATCGTATCAACGATTCCACTTCATACGTCGCAACCATATTTTCTTGTGAATCCGATGTTGCCGGAAGAGGAAGCTGTTGCAATTCGCCAATTTTTAAAAACAAAAACGTTTTCTATGCGTTTTCGAAAAACGAATCCATCGAAAAAAGGGATTGAAAAAATCCGTTCGATTCACGTGGTCAGTGAGACAATCGTTCAATTGTTAAACAGTTTTTCGTTGCTCGAATTATCGTCTCATTCCATGAATGATGCATTAATGTATGCTTGTACACATCTTGAACGACATGGAGCCATTCGAACGAAAGAGATCGTCGTGAAGGAGTTGTTGCGACGAGAGCAAATCGGTGGATTAGGAATCCCGAATACTACTTTAGCGTTGTATCATACGCGAAGCGAGGCTGTTTTGCGACCATCTTTTACGATGTATACACTAACACAACCAAAAACGATCGTCGGTATGGATCAGCAACCGATGCAAGTGAATCGTCTTTTGTTGTTGCTTGCACCTCAAGATGCGCAAGACGATATGTTGCAAGTGCTTAGTCATGTCAGTTCGCTCATTATTAAAGACGAAGAAAGTATAGAGTTATTTTCAAAAGGTAATAAAGAACAAATTTATGCATTTTTAAGCACACAATTAGAAAAATTTTTTTACGAACAACTTCAACATCATAAGGAGTGAATCACAGTGGCAGTTTTAGCAAAAGAAAATATTGTACTAGGTGCAGATGTAAAAACGAAAGAACAAGCGATTCAATTAGCAGGACGTATTTTAGTTGAACGAGGGTACGTAGAGGAGTCTTATATCGACAAAATGTTTGAGAGAGAAGCATTAACTTCAACATATATGGGGAATTTTGTAGCGATTCCGCACGGTACGGAAGAAGCAAAAAAACTTGTGAAACAAGCCGGTTTATCAATTGTTCAAGTGCCGAACGGCGTTGATTTTGGAGGAGGAAATATCGTCAAAGTTTTAATCGGTATTGCAGGTAAAGATAATGAGCATTTAGAAATTCTTTCGAAAGTTGCGATTGTATGTTCAGAAGAAGAAAACATTCAAAAAATGATTGAAGCAACGACTGAAGATGAGATTTTAGCACTATTAAACGAGGTGGAGTAACATGTTAGCTGTCCATTTTGGAGCAGGAAATATAGGAAGAGGATTTATCGGAAGTTTATTATCTCAGTCAGGGTACGATGTTGTGTTTGTTGATGTAAACGATAAAGTTGTACAAGCGCTTCAACAAAGAGGGCAATATGAAGTGATCATCGCGGGAGAGACGACAGAAACACAAGTTGTTCGCCATGTATCAGCATTGCATAGTCAACATCAAAGACATGAAATTATCGCTCAAATTGCGCGTGCTGACTTAGTGACAACAGCTGTTGGGCCAAATGTGTTACCGCTTATTTCACAGACAATTGCAGAAGGATTGCAAAAAAGAATAACGGTATGTTCTCAGCCTGTACATGTTATTGCTTGTGAAAACATGATTGGTGGTAGTGAGCATTTAAAGAAATATGTATGGGAACATTTATCAGAACAAGAACAAACATCTTTAAAAGATAAATGTGCATTTTTAAACTGTGCAGTCGATCGTATCGTCCCAAATCAAAGTCACGACGATCCGTTAACCGTTGTCGTTGAGCCGTTTTTTGAATGGGTCATTGAAACGAAAGAAGTGATTGGAGATATTCCACACATGATCGGAGCCCATTTTGTTGATGATTTACAACCATACATCGAAAGAAAATTGTTTACTGTGAATACAGGTCATGCGATCGTTGCTTATTTAGGATATCGTAAAAAATATGAGACGATCCATCAAGCGATGGAAGACGGTGATATTTTATCGGATGTGACAAACGCTTTACGTGAATCAGGGCGAGTACTTGTTCATCAATACGGTTGGAATGAAGCTGAACATCAAGCGTATATTGAAAAAATTGTTCAACGATTTGTCAATTCTTCCATGACAGATGAAGTAACACGAGTAGCTCGTTCGCCAATTCGTAAACTCGGACCAAACGATCGGCTCATTCGCCCAGCGATGAAATATTATGAATGCTTTGGAGAAGTTCCTACATCTTTAGCCAAAGGAATCGCAGCATTGTTGTTATTTGATTATGAAGGGGATGCAGAAGCAGTACAACTTCAACAAACGATAAAAGAAAGCGGAGTAGAAGGAGCACTTGAAACGTACGCGAAGCTCCCGTCTGATCATCCACTTGCGGTAGAAATCAAAAAACAAATGCTTTATATGTAGGGGCCATCTTTATAGATGGCTCTTTTTACTTGGACTTCTTTTTCAAAAGAGTGCGAATGATTTCGGCAATAACTCCGATAACAACGCCAAACAATGAAATAGTGAGAAAAGAAATGATGCTTGTTATATCGCTCCAGCCATCGTGCAAATCGGTAACGGAAATGAACAAGACATAGCTCATTCCTATGAGGAAAAAAGCAAAGGATATAGTGATGAACGTTGTTTTGCCGAAAAAGCCACCTATTCCGATGATGCACGATAAAACAAAGGATATAATCGCAAAGCTAATAAATTGCTTCAAGTCTATTTGTATACTGAGCAATATACGAGATACGATCAGCGTACAAAGAAAGAGAAAAAACAAAAAAATGCTAACCATATACCATTGTTTTGATCGACTTCTCGGAATTTTAAACATCGCGGTCACCTCTTGATCATTTCCTTTATTATATCGCACCGTGAATTGGGCTGAACAGAAAAAAGAAGAAAATTGTCTTGTTGCTTATTGTTTTGTTTTAAAATAGAATGATAGAGTCAATTTTACGTCATAGGTGAATGTGATGAAACGATTATTTGCGATATATGTGACGCTCATCTCGCTGCTTGGATGTGCATTATTTTTATATACATGGCCGTTTTCGGACGTGAACGTACAAAACGAATGGTTTTTGTTATTGTTGTTTGCTGGGGCTGCCGTTTTGCTTAGTAGATATACGATATATTTGCCACCAAATGGAAATACTTTTACGTTAGAGTCGTCTGTTTACCTTGCTTTGCTTTTTACTCATGGGTTGCACTTTTCTTTAATCATACTTTTAATAAGTAGTTTTGTGATGTACTTTTGGTATCCACGAAAAACGTCATGGTTTAACCATGTATTTAATTTTTCTGTTTATACAATGATGATTTTTGGGAGTTATTATGCTTATATCGTTTTTGGGGGCGTTGTCGGGAAAGTTTCTATTTACTATTTTGGAGCCTATATCGCTTCCTTCGCTGCTTTTTTTGTTTTAAACGTATTGCTTATGACCATATATTTTTCATTGCGCTCATCTACTGAGTTTCGTTTGATTTTGTTAAATACTATAAAAGAATTAATATACATTTATATGGTAGAATTGACAGCCTCACTTATCTTGGCTATTCTTTTCGTTTTTGATACTATATTCGGTTTGCTTTTATATATGTTTATTATGTTGTTACTTTCAGCAGTTTTTAGGCAATACTCTCATTTGTACGAGAGATTGGCAGACGATAAGGCGTACATCGAAAAATTACTTAACTCTTTACCGATTGGAATTATCACAATGGATGAAACTCGTTCTGATTATTTTATTAACAAATCAGCTATGTTATTACTGTGCTTAGATCAAAGAAAAATAAAGGAGAAAATTAGAGAAGGATCGGAAGAAAACAGTTTGTTTTGGAATCTACTTACATCTCAAGATTCTTTTCAACAAGTAAAAATATCATACGACTCAGATGAGGGAGAGAGGGAATTTCTGGTCTCTAAAACAGATTTAATTATTCCACATAAAGAGCCAATTGGACGTATTATTTTCTTTCTTGATGTTACTGAAGCTGAAAAAATTTCTAGACGAATACATCAATCAGAAAAGTTGGCGTTAATGGGGGAAATGGCGGCAAAGGCAGCGCATGAAATTCGCAATCCGCTTGCGGTCATTCACGGTTTTTTAGCGTTTATGAACGAAAATTTACATGAACGCGATCGCGAACAATATCATATTCCACTTTTATTAAAAGAAATTGATCGCATTAACGCGATTGTGGAAGATATGCTTCTTATCGCAAAACCGAGCGCCCCCGTGATGAAAGAAGCGTATATGGAAACGATTGTTCAAGATGTTCTTTCTCTTTTTGAACAAACGTTAGAGGCGAAAAATATACGCGTGCACGTGCGCCTTGATCACGTGCCGTTACAGCTTGATTCAAAACAAATGATGCAAGTGTTATATAATTTGCTTCACAACAGCATCGAAGCGATGGAAGAAGGCGGAACGATTTGCATATATTCCGATGTCGATGAAACGTACAACATGTACATGTACGACTCTGGAAGCGGCATTCCGACACATATGCAGGAGACGATTTTTGAACCATTTATCACAACGAAGTCATCAGGGACAGGATTAGGATTAACGATCGTCAAACGAATTATTGAAAACCATGGCGGAACGATTGCGCTTCACAACAGCTCGGAACAAGGAACGACGTTTGTTATTAAGCTACCCATTCGACGGTAGAAAAAGAAAGAAAAAAGGTGTCCGTTACGGGCACCTCTGCTACATATTTTTTATTTCCATATAGAAGGCAGTTAAAAATTTTTTTACGTTAATTCGGCATTTTGTTGCTTTTTCCCCAGCTTCTAACTCTTGCATGCGCAGGCGAATTTCTTCAAAATCAAACAGGCGTGGGGCGAAATGCTCAAATGTCGGGTTGGTGTAATCGGCTAACCCGAGTGACGATAAGTGTGTAAACGCTTGTAGCACCATACGGCGGATGCGCTGTTCCATCGCGCGTATTTCTTTTTGCACAAGTTGCTCTTCTTTATACACACGTCGCACTATTTGGGCATATAGCTCTTTCAATGGCGGCAAGTCGTGAATCGATCGCCCTTGTTGTTCTTGTTCCGAAAGCCAGCGCATAATGGCTAATAAATCGGCTGCCCCCGCTTCGCCAGCGATGCCTAAGACGAGAAGAAGCTGCCGTGCCTTTTGTTCGGTCGTCGCTTCATGGGTGGCGAGAGGTTGTTTCGTTTTTTCTAGCGTTTGCAATAGGCGGCGGATGGAGTCAAGCGATGAAGCGACAGAAAGGTAGTCGGCGACTCGTTTTAAAACCGAGACGACTTCGTAACGGTTAATCGGTTTATGGATATATGTATCGATGCCGTGAAGATACGCTTGCCCAATCATTTCTTTATTTTCTACTTGGGAAATCATGATAAATGGGCCGGTAAACCCTTGCGCCCGCAGCTTTTTCATCGTTTGAATGCCATCAAGCCCTGGCATAAGTAAATCGATAAGCACGACATCGACAGCATATAGCTGATCGATCGATACATCTAGCCCATCCTCAGCCTGTCCCACGACTTCTCCAAGTCCGCTTTCATGAATAATTTTTTCTAACATTTTTCTTACAACCGCATCATCTTCAATTAGAAAAAAGTGCATGGCATCCTCTCCTTATAATTGTTTGCTAGGAATGTGTATTTGAAATTGCGTTTGGCCATTTTCGTCGGTTGTTAATCGTATGTTTCCATTGAAACTATGAACAATTTCTTTCGCGTGCGTTAGCCCGATGCCAGTGGATGGGTTGCCATTCTCATCGTATTTGGTTGTAAACCCAAGCTCAAACACCCAATCGCGCTCGTCTTCCGGTATTCCAGGACCGGAATCAGTGACGGTAAAGACGAGGTCGCTGCCATCAAGTTCAGCGCGAAGCTGAATCCACCCGGATAAGGGGATTGCCTCTACCGCATTGGCGACTAAATTATTTAAGACAGAAAGAAGGGCGTAGACGTGCTTAGTCGATAAGTCGAGATCGCACGTGAATTGAAAAGCAATTTCTTTTTTTAACGATTCCGCGTATTTTTGATTCGCGCGAATGACCATACCGCAAAGCTCAGCAATCGACAGGCGCAAATCACGCTGTTCTTGGTTCATTAATTCTGACAGACCAGCTAAAATGCGCTGGGAGTCTTTTTTGACTTCGTGCACATGTTCCGCGATATAAAGCGCAGTGCGCGGTTCAACCCTTTTCCCGTCCATTAACGTTGTGTATAGCTCGTAGCTTTTGCGTGTAATGTCCTCCATATGGCTCATTGATTTGCGCAAATAAAATGCTTCTTCATAGAGGCTGGCGTTCATCATCACGAGCCGTTCGAGTTCTTGCCGCCGGGCTTCTCCTAACGTTTGCATTTGTTGAAGCATCAAAATGTTGTATAGTCCAACAACACAAAAGCTTCGTAAAATTCCGAACAAAAGAAGCATAAAAATCGTTTCATGCGTGACAGCAATCATTTCGCCCATTAGATGACGGACAAACAGTTCGATAATATTAGAGGCGAAATCAATGCTTGCCCCGAGCAACGCGACATGAATAGGCAGTTCCATATAAGTGCGAATGCGGCATAGGTGAACAAAAAATGCAAAAGCGAGATAATAGCACGCAGCCGGAAGATGAGAAAGAAAATGATCGCTAAAAGATTCGTCGTTCATCAGTAGGTCGATGCTTGTCCGAAATAGAGAAATAAAAAGACCTGTGAGCACTCCTGTCCATATTACTGGCACGGTTCGAAACCAAATAAGCCCGAAAAAGAAAACGGCGCTTCCGAGCGAAAACCGAAACGAACTTCCAAACGGATTCACTTTCATTTCTCCGAAAAAAGCGGTTGCTATGATGAGAAGCAAGATTGGTAGTATCCGTTCGCGCATACATATCTCCTTTATCTTGGAAATAATAATCTCCATTTCCTATTATACAGGAAACGGAGATTCATTGTTACGTATGTTTATGCTCCAGTTTTAGCGAAACGAGCGAAAGGGAGTAGTTGACGACAAAGTACATGACGGCAACTAATAGGAAAATAGGAATGACATAGTTGACGTTTTGGCCGTTAATAATTTGGGCATGGTTCATTAATTCCGGCAAGGCGATGACGACAGCGAGCGACGTATCTTTCAAAAGCGAAATAAACTGCCCGACAATCGGAGGAACCATACGACGCAACGCTTGCGGCAAAACAATATGCCATAGCGTTTGTGTATAGGTGAGTCCCGATGATCGTGCGGCTTCGATTTGTCCTTTTTCAATCGAATTCAGCCCGCTCCGCACAATTTCTGATAGCATCGCTGATTCGAAAATGACGAGCGCTAAAATCGCAGCATAAAACTTATCAAGTTTGAATCCGACTTCAGGGAGCGCAAAGTACGTAAAGAAAATAATTAATAACAGCGGCAAGTTCCGAATCGTCTCCACCCCGACCGCAAGTACTGGAGAAAGAAAAGGAATACGGCTATACCGTAGCACGCCGATGATAATACCAATGAGAAAACTAAAGAAAATGGAGAGAAAGGCAACTTCAAGAGTAACAATAAATCCTTCCAATAAAAACTTCAAATGCGCAGGAGCATATGCACCGACAAAATCCATCTCTCACTCCACCTTTATCGACTTTTTGCTAGGCGGCGTTCTAATGCGCCAACGCCTAAACTTAATGGAATTGTTAAAAGTAAATAAAATAAGGCAACGAAAATATACACATCAAATGTGACAAACGTCTCTGACGAAATTAAGTCACCGAAATACATCAAATCAAGCCCAGCGATGACCCCGAGAACCGATGAGTTTTTAACGAGGTTAATAAATTGGTTGCCCATTGGCGGGATGACGATTTTTACTGCTTGTGGCAAAATCACATGCCACATCGCCTGCAAATACGTCAGTCCCGATGAGCGCGCAGCTTCCATTTGTCCTTTCGGAACGGCAAGAATGCCCGCGCGGATGACTTCGGCAATAAATGCCGCCGTGTAAACAGTTAACCCTAACGTGCCGGCAGTGAATGAATCAAAGCGAATGCCGATTGCAGGCAACCCGACAAAAAAGACGAATACAATTAAAATGAGCGGGATGTTGCGAATAAATTCGACATAGGCAGCGCCAATCCAGTTTAATGGGCGAATGGGTGCGATGCGAAAAACGGCCATTACCGTTCCGATCGCTAAACTGCCGATTAACGCAAGGACACTCGCCTTTAATGTATTGGCAAACCCTTGCATATACATATCCCAATGTTCGATAAGAATCGAATAGTCAAGCACCTTGTAGCCTCCTTTCCAAATGAACAAGAGATGAGCGGATATATTTCCGCTCATCGTCTTTTCGTTATTGTTTTGGCTTTTCGCCAATCCATTTTTCGTAAATTTTATCGTATTCGCCGTTTGCTTTAATTTCTTTTAAGTATTCGTTAATGACGTCTAATAATTCTTTATCGCCTTTGCGAACCGCAATTCCATACGGCTCTTCCGAGAACGTTTCATCAACGACACGGAAGTTTGGATCTTGTTTTGCCATTCCGAACAACAACGCATTGTCTGTCGTGAGCGCATCGCCTTGTCCAGCTTTTAGCGCTGTAAACGCTTCGGCGTAGTTTTCAAATTCTAGCACGGTTGCTTCTGGCGCTTTTGCCCGAATGTTTTGTGCGGAAGTAGAGCCTTTTGCCGTTAATACCGTCACGCCTTTTTTGTTTACATCAGCAATCCCGTTAATGTTGCTGTCTTTTTTGACGAGTAGCGATTGGCCCGCCATGAAATAGACGTCGGAGAAGTCAACTTCTTTTTTCCGCTCTTCGGTAATCGTCATTGTCGCGATAATCGCGTCAATTTCGCCGTTGTTTAGCATCGGAATGCGCGTTTTGGATGTTACTTCTTTTAGCTCAATTTTGTTTTCATCGCCGAGAATTTTTTTCGCTAATCCTTTCGCAATATCAATGTCAAAGCCTTCTACTTCGCCCGTTTGCGGATTTTTTAAGCCGAAAAGGTTGAGGTCGTATTTGACGCCGACGACTAATTTTCCGCGTTCCTTAATTTTGTCCAACGTGGTTTCTGCTGCTTTTTCTTCTGATTTGTTGCTATTTTTGTTTTCTGTTGTTGTTTCGCTGCTGCAGCCGACTAAGGCAGTGGCGCTGAGCATGGCGACAAGCCCAAGCCCAATCATTTTTTTCCAAACGGTTTTGAACATGAAAAATTTCCCCCTTATATTAATGATTTAAAATCCGGCTGAGAAACAGGCGCGCCCGTTCTTCGCGCGGATTGGCAAAAAACTGTTCTGGTGGTGCTTCTTCCAAAATTCTCCCTTGGTCCATAAAGACGATGCGATCAGCGACTTCCCGAGCAAATCCCATTTCGTGGGTGACGACAACCATCGTCATTCCTTCTCTTGCAAGCGTTTTCATGACATCGAGCACCTCGCCAATCGTTTCTGGGTCAAGCGCGGAAGTCGGTTCGTCAAACAGCATAATTTTCGGTTTCATCGCTAGTCCTCTAGCGATAGCGACGCGCTGCTGTTGGCCTCCGGAAAGCGCTGTTGGGTAGGCGTTCGCCTTATCGGGAATACCGACTTTTTCTAAATAATACATGGCTGTTTCTTTTGCTTCTTGTTCTGGCACGCCGAGCACTTTCATCGGTGCCAATGTAATATTTTGCAAGACGGTTTTGTGTGGATATAAGTTAAAATGTTGAAAAACCATGCCGATGTTGCGGCGCAGTTTGTTAATATCAGTGTTTTTATCGTTTACTTTCACGCCATCGACAATCAGTTCGCCGCTTGTAATTGTTTCTAGGCGGTTAATGCAGCGGACTAACGTACTTTTTCCAGAACCGGACGGCCCGATAATCACGACGACTTCGCCTTGTTGGATAGTGAGATTAATATCTTTTAAGACGTGAAAGTCTCCGTAATGTTTATTCACTTGATGAAAATAGATCAATATGTCCCCACCTTCCTATTTTTAAACTATTTTTTCTTTTCTGAATTAAATGTAAAATAAACCTACGGAAATCTACAAAAAACAACAAGAAAACAGCAAAAAAATTTTTTCGTGGGGGTAATTTTTTATGATAATATGAAAATGATAATTTTTATCATCACGAAGAGAGGATTGCACCATAACAAAAATTTGCTTTTATAAGGAACAGAAATATGAAACAAAAAATTATATAAATTTTTGCAGCGGACGTATAAAAATAGCGAAACGAAAAGGTTGTTTAGGGAAATGAAAAACGATTGTTTGTACTCATCGATGGAGACATGGTGAAAGGCAATACAGTTGATGAGTTGTTTTTTGAAGCAACCCATCGCCTAATGAAAGACTGGTTGGAACTTCTTGGGAAATAGGAGGATTTGGTTCGATGTTGGCAGTGATGTTATTCATTTTAGCAGGGCTTGCAGAAATTGGCGGCGGCTATTTAATCTGGCTTTCGTTGCGTGAATCAAAGCCGGTTTGGTACGGATTAGTTGGGGGAGTGATTTTGATCGTTTACGGCATCATTCCGACGTTGCAGCAGTTTCCGTCATTTGGGCGGGTCTATGCGGCATACGGTGGCGTGTTTGTCGTTTTATCCGTTTTATGGGGCTGGGGAATCGACCGAAAAACTCCTGATCTCTACGACTGGATCGGCTCAGCCGTATGCTTGCTTGGTGTGCTGATTATCTTATGGGGGCCGAGGAACTAAAGGAGCCAAATGGTTTATTGGCTCTTTTTTATTTTCACTTAATTTTCATTGAAAGACTGTATGATGGGACCAGTGAATTAGAAGAGAAAATTTTATAAATGGAGGAAGAAAAATGAAAGAGAAAAAGATGGACTGGTGGCTCATAGCCATCATCGGATTGGCTTCGTTTTTGTATTTTTACAACATTGGCAACGCTGGTTCGAACGAATATTATACGGCTGCGGCGAAAAGTATGACGGCGAATTGGAAAGCCTTTTTCTTCGCATCGCTTGACCCAGCTGGGTTTATTACGGTCGACAAGCCGCCGGTGGCGCTATGGTTTCAAGCGCTGAGCGTCGCCTTATTTGGCGTAAGCGATTGGAGCGTCTTGCTTCCAGAAGCGCTTGCTGGCGTGTTGTCCACATGGATTCTTTATTTCATCGTCAAGCCGTTTTTTGGTCGCGTCGCAGCGCGATGGGCGAGCTTTATTTTTGCGTGCACTCCTATTTTTGTCGCAGTTACTCGCACGAACAATTTAGATACGATTTTAATTTTTACGCTGTTAGTTGCGACGTGGGCACTTATCCAATCCATTCATACGAAAAAAGCAACATTGCTCCTTGTTAGCTTTGCGCTTGTTGGGGTTGGCTTTAACATGAAAATGATGCAAGCGTATATGGTGTTGCCGGCGTTTTACATATTTTATTGGTTGGCGAAAAATGAGACTTGGAAACGAAAATTGAAACAGCTAGCCCTCGCAACCGTGGTGTTGCTGATGACGTCGCTATCGTATGCCGCAATTGCTGATCTTATGCCGAAAGACAACCGTCCGTATATCGGCAGCAGCCAAACAAACTCTGTATTGGAATTGGCGCTTGGCTATAACGGCATCGGTCGGCTTACTGGCAGTGCAGGACCAGGTGGGAATCGTACGATGGACGCTAACGCAGGGGAAAGAGGGGAGATGCCGCAGCTGCCAAATGGTGCGGGACAACTACCGAACGGCATGCAACGTATGGGGCAATCCGAGAACAGCGGGAATACACCACCACAACTGCCGGAGTTTAAAGGTGGAGGTGGGATCGGCATCGGAGAAACAGGCAATCGCGGAATCTTTCGCCTGTTTAACCAGCAGCTTTCCGGACAAATTAGCTGGTTATTACCGTTTGTTCTTTTTAGCACGATTGCGGTTGGGTTATCGATCCACAAACAGCGGATGTTTACCATTTCGCATAAAGTAGCGGTATTTTGGTTGGCATGGCTCATTCCGATGATGGGATTTTTCAGTATTGCTGGTTTTTTCCATCGCTATTATTTAAGCATGATGGCACCAGCGATTGCAGCGCTTGTGGCGATTGGTAGTGTGTTATTATGGGAATTTTACAAAGAGGGCAAACAACAATGGCTGCTTCCAAGTGCGTTTTTGGCGACATTTTCATTAGAAGCGTACATTCTTTATCAAAATAAAGCGGCGATGTCAACTATCTGGATATGGTTCGTCGGCTTATTAGGTCTCGCTTCGTTTGTTTTGCTTCTTGCATTTCGGAAACATACGCGAATGGCCTACTATGTAAAAGTAGCTAGTTTATTTGGACTTCTGCTCATGCCGTTTTATTGGGCGCTCACACCTATATTGTACGGTGGCAATAGCATGATTCCAGCAGCAGGTCCGCAAACAACCTTCGATGGCCGACAAGATGGGCGGATGATAGGGAGTGTGGAAAGAAATGAAGCAAATGAGAAGCTCATTCAATATTTAGAAAAGAACTATGATGGAGAAACTTATTTAGTAGCGACGTTCCGTGCGACAGAAGCGGCACAAATCATGTTAAAAACCGATAAAGCGGTCATGGCAATGGGTGGATTCTCTGGAAACGATCCAGCATTGACGGCTAAAAAGCTAGAGAACTTAGTGAAAAATGGGGAAGTGAAATATTTCCTTCTTTCTGGATTCGGCGGCGGTCAAAGCAATAATGACATTGTCGAGTGGATTCAAACACACTGCAAAGAAATACCGCAATCCGAATGGAAACAATCCAGCGATACACAACAGTCGTTTGGGAGAGACGGTGCAGAAAAGCTGTATAAATATGAAGGATAGGAGGAGAGAAACGTGGTGAAATATTCGGTCGTGATTCCTGTCTATAATGAAGCGCTTGTGATTCGTGAAACGTATAAGCGATTAAAAAGAGTAATGGAACAAACGGACGGAGCGTATGAGCTATTATTTGTCAACGATGGTAGTAAAGATGAAACGCTTGATATGTTAAAAGAACTTGCGGTTAGAGATGATACAGTGAAATATTTGGATTTTTCCCGCAACTTTGGGCATCAAATTGCAATTACAGCAGGGATGGATTATGCTTCTGGGGAAGCGATTGTCATTATTGATGCAGACTTGCAAGATCCGCCAGAGTTAATTTTAGAAATGATTGAAAAGTGGAAAGAAGGGTACGATGTCGTCTATGCAAAGCGAACGAAACGAAAAGGAGAAACGTTTTTTAAAAAAGCAACTGCCTACGCCTTTTACCGGTTATTACAGGCAGCGACGGAAATTGATATTCCGCTTGATACGGGCGATTTCCGTTTAATCGACCGAAAAGTGCGCGACGAGTTAGTAGGAATGAGAGAACGGAGCCGGTTCGTGCGCGGGCTCGTGAGCTGGGTTGGCTTTAAACAAACGGCGATTGAATATGAACGCGACGAGCGGTTTGCGGGGGAAACAAAATACCCGCTCAAAAAAATGATTCGCTTTTCGCTTGACGGCATTACGTCTTTTTCATACAAACCGCTAAAGCTTGCCAGTTTGTTAGGTTTTTTGCTTTCGTTTGTTAGTGTCGTTTGGATGATAGCTGTCTTGTATTTAAAATTGTTTACCCATTCTACCGTCACGGGCTGGTCATCGCTCGTGATGACGGTTCTTTTTTTCAACGGTGTTGTCCTTATAATGCTTGGCGTAATCGGAGAATATATCGGTCGCATTTACGATGAAGTGAAGCATCGCCCGCTCTATATTTTAAAAGAAAGCTGGGGAATCAGACGCGGAAATGAAAAGGTACCATATTATGTGGAATGAAAAAATGATGCTTGTTCGCTTTGCCGTTGTTGGGATAGGAAATACACTCGTCGACTTCGTAGTATTTTTCTTGCTTGCTTCGATAGGAGTTCCATATGTTTTTTCACAAGTATGTTCTTATAGCGCAGGTATGATGAATAGCTATGTTTGGAACCGCACATGGACGTTTCAAGTACGAAAAAAAGCATCTGTTCAAGAGTTTCTTCAGTTTATTTTCATCAACCTTGTATCGTTAAGCACGACAATCGTTTTGCTTTATTTGCTGCATAAATTAGCAGGAATGCAGCTATTTAGCAGTAAAGCCGTGGCGACGGTTGCGGGCATGGCAGTTAATTTTGCAGGAAGTCGTTTTTGGGTATTTGAAAGAGGGAGAAGGTAATCATGTCCATCCCGCACATCAATGTCTATTAACAACGCTTAAAGAAGTAGATGAAGCGGTTTAATGGCAAAACCCATGGTGCTCGTAGCACCATGGGTTTTTATGAGTAAACAGTCATTTAAAGACTACGAAAAAAGACTGGGGGAATTTAAAAATGATGTTCAAAAAATGTTCATTATTTACAACTATAAAACTAGAAAAATAGTTTTATTATAAAAGTGAGGGGAGTGAATGACGGATGAAAAATCATTGGCAACTAAAAAATGAGCAAGAACTAAACGGCGTGATTGAAAAAGCAAAGCAAACGTTTCCTTTTCTTCAAGATGATCAGCTCATACAACATCGCGCTCAATTGTTTAAAGCACTTGGTGATGAAACACGTTTGCGCATTGTTGGTATGTTAATGCACAGCGATTTATGTATGTGTGAGATTACAGCTGCCTTGCAGCTACCTCCATCGACTGTTACGCATCATTTGAAATTGCTTGAGCGAGGAAAAGTAGTACATGTATATAAACAAGGAAAATTTACAATTTATCAACTAAATCAAGAAGTGGTCATGCCACTTATGGAAGAAAGAAGAGATATTCATGTTTAACATGTTTGCGGATTGGTTAGTTGAAGATGTATTCGGACTGTCGATCACTTCAAAGTTTGGAGGAGCGCTCCATTTTTTTATTTATGATACGTTAAAAATTCTTTTTTTATTGTCTGTTATGGTGTTTGCCATTTCGTTTGTACGTAGCTATTTTCCGCCTGAAAAAGTAAAGCGATGGATTAGCGGGAAGAAAAAAGGAATTGCGAGCGTACTAGCAGCTTTGCTTGGTGTCGTATCGCCATTTTGTTCGTGTTCAACCGTTCCTCTTTTTATCGGATTTGTCGAGGCAGGCATTCCGCTTGGGGTGATGTTTACCTTTTTAATTTCGTCACCGATTGTCAATGAAGTCTCACTTGTTATGTTGTTTTCGATTTTTGGGTGGAAAATTGCGGTGTTGTACGTCTTGTTTGGCGTATTATTAGCCATTATCGCTGGATGGGTGATTGGAAAGCTAAAATTAGAGAAATATGTCGAGCCATATGTGTTTAATATTCAATTAGGGGAATCTGTTGTCCAAGAAATGACGATGCGTGAGCGATTCGCTTATGCAAAAACAAATGTCATTGATACTGTAAAAAAAATATGGGTATTTTTGCTTATTGGTATTGGAATTGGGGCGTGGATTCACGGATATGTTCCTGAAGATTTACTCGTTCGTTATGCTGGAGAAAAAAGTATATTAGCTGTTCCAGTAGCGGTCATTCTTGGAGTACCCTTATATTCGAATGCAGTCGGATCACTTCCGATGATTGAAGCGTTAATGGGGAAAGGAGTGGCGCCGGGAACGGCACTTTCCTTTATGATGGCGATGACAGCGCTATCGTTCCCAGAGATGGTGTTGCTTCGCAAAGTAATGAAACCGCAGCTCATTGGTATGTTTGTCCTTATTGTAACCATTGGCATTATCGCCATTGGCTATATATTTAATGCGATATTGTAGGAGGATGAAAAAATGGTGATTAAAGTGTTAGGAACAGGATGTAAAAAATGCAAAGAGCTCGAACAAAACGTTCGAATGGCCATTGCGCAACTTCAAATCGATGCGCAAGTAGAGAAAGTAGAGGATATTGGAAAAATTATGAGCTATGGAGTGATGAGCACGCCAGCGCTTGTCGTAAATGAAAAAGTTGTATCAACAGGAAAGCTATTATCTGTCGATGAATTGATGGGGGTATTGAAATAAAGGGGCGCGAAACGCCTCTTTATTTTTTTTTTACAAAATTATGATAATCGACAAACCGTTTAAAAATTCAATGATCCGCAACAAAAAATATGAAGGGCGTTTTATATTTTGGGGATGGCGGGGAGATAAAAAACGCCAGATATAGATGATTTGCTTAATAGTTGTCCGGTGTCATGTTATTGAGATCGCGAAGTTAAACTTTAGTTTAGTAATAAGGCACTATATTAATTTGTTAAAAAGTGGTAAAAAACAATTGACAGTTGGCAAAAGGACCTTTACAATGATGATAGATCATTAGTTTTTTAGAAAATTTAAAAAATAGGTGTTGATATACGTTGCTAAAAAAGACAGGAGGAAGAATTGGCCGCAATGCGATATTGCTCGCTTTGATGGAAGAAGAAGAGGAGCAAGCGCTGCTTGAGCACTTAGCTACATTGCAGTGGCGTTGTTGCAAAGGAAAAGTTGGAGCCATGGAACTGCAAAAAATTGTAGCCGCCATCGAAACAGCAGCTAAACGAAACGGTGTCGTGAACGGAGAGTTGTACCGTGAAATGCATGCTTTATATCACGCGGTTGTCGAAGCGATGCAAGGGGTTACAAGAGGTCAAGTAGAATTAGGTGATTTCATGCGAACGGTCGGTCTTCGCTTTGCGGTTGTACGCGGAATGCCATATGAAAACGAAGCAGAAGGCGAATGGATTGCTGTGGCGTTATACGGAACAATCGGGGCGCCGATTCGTGGGTTAGAGCACGAAACAATCGGATTAGGAATTAATCATATGTAGCCTATAGATCTTTAGTTTAGAAGGAGGCTATTCCACCAAATGGTGGTGTAGCCTCCTTTTTTATTTCATTAAAGGAATGGGGTGTGAACGTGGTCATTTTAACAGGATACACGTTAACGTTAGAGCAGATTAAACGGGTGTTATATCAAAATGAAGCCGTTATTGCATCGAAAGACAGTATAGATGCAGTCAAAAAAAGCCGACAGGCGGTCGAAGAAATCGTTGCTAACAAACGAATTGTATACGGGATTACGACAGGCTTTGGAAAGTTTAGTGACGTGTTTATTGAAGCAGACGATGTAGAGGAGTTGCAGTGGAATTTAATTCATTCACATGCTTGTGGGGTAGGTGAGCCGTTTCCAGAAATCGTTTCGCGTGCGATGCTTTTATTGCGGGCCAACGCGCTCTTAAAAGGCTGTTCCGGCGTTCGCCCGATCGTCATTCAACGGTTGCTTGATTTATTAAATGCGCATATTCATCCAGTCGTTCCGCAGCAAGGCTCTCTCGGAGCGAGCGGTGACTTAGCGCCGCTATCGCATTTAGCGCTTGCATTGCTTGGTGAAGGAGAAGTGTTTTACCGAGGGCGCCGTATGCCTGCGCTCGCTGCGTTGACACAAGCGGGCATTGCTCCTCTTTCATTAAAAGCAAAAGAAGGATTAGCGCTTATTAACGGCACACAAGCGATGACGGCAATGGGGGTCGTCGGTTATTTGGAAGCAGAGCAGCTCGCTTATGAAAGTGAGTTAATTGCAGCGTTAACGATGGAAGGCTTGCGCGGCATTATCGATGCATTTGATGAGCGCGTGCACCTTGTGCGTGGCTACCGCCAACAAACGGAAGTAGCCAAACGCATCCGTTCGTATTTAGCAGGAAGTAAACTGACGACGACACAAGGCGAATTGCGTGTCCAAGACGCTTACTCGCTTCGTTGTATCCCGCAAGTGCATGGGGCTTCTTGGCAAGCGCTCGACTATGTAAAAGAAAAACTAGAAATTGAGATAAACGCCGCCACTGATAACCCGCTTATTTTCGATCACGGTGCAGCCGTTATTTCTGGCGGGAACTTCCACGGACAACCGATTGCTTTAGCGATGGACTTTATGAAAATTGCTGTGGCAGAACTGGCCAACATTTCGGAGCGACGCATTGAACGGCTTGTCAATCCGCAACTAAACGATTTGCCGCCGTTTTTGAGTCCAGCACCTGGGCTACAATCAGGGGCAATGATTATGCAGTATGCGGCCGCGTCACTTGTATCGGAAAATAAAACGTTAGCACACCCTGCAAGTGTCGATTCGATTCCGTCATCCGCCAATCAAGAAGACCATGTCAGCATGGGAACGATCGCCTCTCGCCATGCATATGCGATCATTCAAAATGCGCGGCGCGTCTTGGCGATTGAACTCATTTGTGCGTTGCAGGCCGTCGAATATCGTGGAGTGGAACAAATGGCACCAAAGACGCGCGCGTTTTATGAAGCAGCGCGGAAAATCATTCCGTCCATTACAAAAGACCGCGTCTTCGCAAAAGATATCGAGGCAGCGGCAAAATGGCTGAAGGATGTGAAAGGGGATTTTTTTCTACAAACGATAGAAACGGTAACCAATAGATGAAAGGGGATATGAGAATGAGACATATTCAAGCAAAAAAAGGATTAGAACTCGAATGTAAAGGCTGGGAACAAGAAGCGGTGTTACGCATGTTATACAACAATTTAGATCCAGAAGTAGCGGAAAAACCGGAAGAGTTAATTGTCTATGGTGGCATTGGGAAAGCGGCGCGAAATTGGGAAGCATTCGATGCGATTGTCCGTACGTTGCGTACGCTCGAAAACGATGAAACGTTATTGATTCAATCTGGAAAGCCGGTCGGCGTGTTTAAAACGCATGAACGGGCACCACGCGTACTTTTGTCAAACTCTGTCCTTGTACCGAAATGGGCGACGTGGGAGCACTTTCATGAGCTCGATCGAAAAGGGTTAATCATGTACGGTCAAATGACAGCGGGAAGCTGGATTTATATCGGCACTCAAGGCATTTTACAAGGAACGTATGAAACATTTGCTGCGGTAGCCAAAAAGCATTTTGGCGGCACGTTAAAAGGAACGATTACACTTACTGCTGGATTAGGCGGTATGGGCGGGGCACAGCCGCTGGCGGTAACGATGAATGAAGGAGTCGTCATTGCCGTAGAAATCGATCCAAACCGAATTCAAAAGCGGATGGATACGAAATATTGTGACCGGATGACGTATTCGCTCGACGAAGCGCTTCGTTGGGCGCAGGAAGCGAAAGAAAAAGGGGAGGCGTTATCGATCGGGCTTGTTGGCAACGCCGCCGAAGTGCACCATGAGTTGTTACAACGCGGTGTGCATATCGACATCGTGACCGACCAAACGTCTGCCCACGATCCATTAAACGGCTATGTACCAGAAGGGCTATCGTTAGAAGAAGCAGCTGAATGGAGAAAAAGCAATCCAGAACAATACGTCCGCCGTTCAAAACAAAGCATGGCAAAACATGTAGAAGCTATGTTAGAGTTCCAAAAACGCGGTGCGATCGTTTTTGATTACGGCAATAATATTCGCCAAGTCGCTAAAGACGAAGGAGTCGAAAACGCCTTTGCGTTTCCGGGGTTTGTTCCTGCGTATATCCGTCCGCTATTTTGTGAAGGAAAAGGACCGTTCCGTTGGGCAGCGCTATCCGGCGATCCAGAAGATATTTATCGCACAGATGAACTAATTAAAGAACTGTTCCCAGAAAACGAGGCGCTCTTGCGCTGGATTGATATGGCACAAAAGAAAGTAGCGTTCCAAGGGCTTCCTGCGCGCATTTGCTGGCTCGGTTATGGCGAGCGGGTGAAAATGGGGCTAGCGATGAACGAATTAGTACGCAAAGGCGAAGTAAAAGCGCCGATTGTCATCGGGCGCGACCATTTAGATTGCGGTTCGGTTGCTTCTCCAAACCGCGAAACAGAAGCGATGAGAGACGGAAGCGATGCTGTCGGGGACTGGGCGGTGCTCAATGCGCTCATTAACACTGCTGCTGGAGGCTCTTGGATTTCATTCCATCATGGCGGTGGCGTTGGCATGGGCTATTCGTTGCATGCGGGAATGGTTGTCGTTGCCGATGGAACAGATTTAGCGGAGGAACGGCTCGAGCGGGTGCTAACGACCGACCCTGGCATGGGCATTATCCGCCATGCAGATGCGGGCTATGAACGAGCAATTGAAGTAGCAAAAGAAATGAACGTTCATATCCCGATGCTAAGGGGGTAAATATGATGGATACGCTGATTGTAAATATTGGGCAGCTATTAACGATGGAAGGGGACGGACCGGTAAAGGGGGAGCAGATGAAGACGCTCCCTCTAATTGAACAGGCAGCCGTTGGAATAAAAAATGGACGCGTGGCGTGGATTGGTAGCAATGAAGAAGCAAAAACTATTTCTGCTAGTCATCTCATTGACGCAGAAGGGAAACTCGTCACGCCCGGTCTTGTTGATCCGCATACCCATCTTGTCTTCGCTGGTTCGCGCGAACATGAACTGCCGCTAAAGCAGCAAGGTGTTTCGTATTTAGACATTTTAAAGCGAGGCGGCGGCATTTTATCGACTGTACGCGCGACGCGAGCAGCAAGTGAAGATGAGTTGTACGAAAAAGCACGCGTGCATTTGAACCGCATGCTTTCCTACGGGGTAACAACGGTCGAAGCGAAAAGCGGATACGGGTTAGACGTGGAAACAGAACAGAAACAATTGCGCGTCGCGAAGCGCTTACACCAAACGCACCATGTAGAAGTCGTGTCAACGTTTTTAGGCGCCCATGCGATTCCTGCAGAACATCAAGACAATCCTGATGATTTTCTGCAACAAATGGTGGATTTGCTAGATGTCATTAAGCAAGAACAGCTTGCCGAGTTTGTCGACATTTTTTGTGAAACGGGCGTATTTACCGTCGAACAGTCGCGCACCTTTTTACAAAAAGCAAAAGAAAAAGGATTTGCCGTCAAAATTCATGCTGATGAAATTGACCCGCTTGGTGGGACGGAGTTAGCGGTGGAAGTGGGAGCGGTAAGCGCTGATCACCTTGTCGGATCATCGGAAGCAGGAATTCAGCAGCTTGCTCATTCCAATACAATAGCAGTGCTGCTTCCTGGGACGTCGTTCTACTTAGGGAAAAGAAAGTATGCAAAAGCGCGGCAAATGATCGACGAAGGAGCAGCGGTGGCGCTCGCGACAGATTTTAACCCAGGTAGCTCGCCGACAGAAAATTTACAATTCATTATGACGCTCGCTGCTCTCTATTTGCGGATGACCCCGGAAGAAATTTGGCATGCGGTAACGGTCAATGCGGCATATGCAATTAATCGCGGGCAAGACGCCGGGCGAATTATGGTTGGCAGAAGAGCGGACATCGTCATTTGGGACGCACCGAATTATATGTACGTACCATACCATTACGGAATTAACCATGTCCGAATGGTGCTAAAAGATGGGAAAGTTGTGAGCGAAAGGGGAAGAGGCGATGTTTCCGTATCTTAAAGAAGCAGGCAAAGCGAATTTTCAAGACCGTTATGTGACAAAAGCAAATGAACTGCTCATTTCGTGGGACGGAAAGCATTGTAGCAGCATCGGCTTGATTGGCGCACCGCTCTCGAAATCATCGATTAGCCATTCGGGAGCAGCGTTCGCCCCACAGGCCATTCGGCAAGCGCTATCGTTTTATAGCACATACTCTATCGAATCGGGAATAGATTTAGCGGATGTTACGGTTACTGATTATGGCGATATAGTGATGCACCCGACTGATATTGCTGCGTCACAAAGGCGCATTGCGGAAACAATCGAGCAAGTTGTCGCGTTACAGCCCAAGTCGATGTGGATTGTCCTCGGAGGCGATCACTCCATCACGTGTCCAGTCGTTAGCGGCTGGCAAAAACAGAAAGGGACAATTGGCATTATCCAGTTCGATGCTCATCACGATTTGCGCAATTTAGAAGATGGGGGACCAACAAACGGTACGCCATTTCGTCGGTTAATCGAAGCGGGCATCGTCGATGGAAGCCGGCTTGTCCAAATTGGCTTGCGCGACTTTGCGAATAGCCGCGCGTATACGGAATACGGAAAACAATGTGGGGTTACGATGTATACGATCGAAGAGGTGTATCGCCTCGGTATACAAACGATAATCGAAAAAAGTATGCAGATGTTATCGGGTGTGGACGCGGTGTATGTATCGGTCGATATGGATGTGCTCGACCAAGCGTTTGCCCCTGGGTGTCCAGCGATTGGGCCAGGCGGCATGGATAGCCGCACGCTGTTGCACGCCATTTCGCTACTTGCGCGTTATGATAAGGTGCAGGCAATGGACATTGTCGAAATCGACCCGACGATTGATTTTCGACAAATGACAAGCAGGATAGCGGCATCGGTAATTTTACAGTTTTTAAAAGGGAAACAAGAAAGGGTGTAGGGGGACCCTTTCTTTTCATTTGCACGCCAAGTGCTATTATTTTCTCTGAAAAGAAAAAGGAAGGTTTTTGTTTTGGGCAAAATAGATCGACAAATAAATGCTCTGTTTGTATGATTGAACTGAAAGGAAGCTAGTTTGAAAGGAGAACAAAGATGGCTTTAACATATGATCAAATTGTTCGGATTTGTAAGCAAATTAACGACAAGCATATGCCGGATGGACAAGCGTTCGTTGATGTGGTTGATGAATGGTTGGAACGATATGATGGGGAAAACGGAAAAGAATTTATGTTTCAAGCGTTTAAAAAATTGCTTTCGCTTGTTGATGAACATATTCATACAATTGAGCGCAAAGTGAATATTCGCCCAACTTGTACAAAAGGGTGTACACACTGTTGCTATTTTCCCATTATTACGACGCGTGCAGAAGCAAGATGGATGATGACTCATATCGCTAAACTGCCAAATGACGAGCGAGAACGCATATATAAGCATATACAATGGTATACTCAGCACTACGCGGAACAAATAAAGCGAGTAGAAACGTTAAATTTTACAGAAGAAAGACATTTAAAAAAAATGTACATGGAAGAACAAATCCCTTGTATATTTTTAAATCAACAAACAAACACATGTTTCATTTATGACGTACGGCCGATTCCGTGTCGCACGTATGTAAATTACTGCTCACCGAGTGTATGTGCGAACTCACATATGCCGAATGAACCGTTTAGTTATGAATTTTTATATGAGTTTTATATCGATTCGCTTCATGATTTCATTCAAACGCTCATTTATGAAGGAGAAGAGGTAGGGATCGATTATCCTGACGATTTGTTTACGATGGACTATTTGTTTTGTTATTTTATGGATGAAAACAAATGACCATGTCTAGCGCCCATGTAAGCGCTAGACATGGTTTGCTTAAATGAGTTGTTCATATACTTCATTTAAATGATAAACGCGAACAACATCTTGTTCTTCTTTTGCATACTTCATTTCTTGACGCAGCATGCGATCTAAAAATGCCGCTTCTTTTTGTGATAAATCCCGAACGAACTGTTCCTCGTTTTTGTATGATTTACTCATTAGTTTTTTATATAAATGAATGGCAATCGTGTGATGTCGGTCAGCATAGTTTGCTAATGCTTCACGTAAATAAGCTAACGTTTGGTTCAACCGCTCCACCTCCTCAACAGTAGGGTAAGCGGTTTCGTGATCAATTATGTGCGTTATACGAAAATCTCTTGTAAAATAGGGTCTTCGTCAAGAAGTTGAATGGCGCGCTTACGATATTGTTCATCATGAATATACGTATAACGGTTTGGCTTGATCGTTGGTGCGATGTCGATCGCTTCTCGATATTCTTTTTTATTTAAACGTAATGTTTTAACGTAGTCAAAAAATCCGGTACGTGTAAACACTTTTGTAATGCGTTCCGCCCGATGTTGTTGTACGTGTGCCATGATATACGTAGCGATCCCGACTTGAATGCCATGCATATGCGGTGATTCGCTAATTTGATCGAGCGCATGGGAGATTAAATGTTCAGATCCGCTAATGGGTGCACTATTTCCACTAATAACTGTTGAAATGCCGCCCATTGTTAAGGAACTAATTAATTCTTTTAAAAAAATGGGATGCTTAATGTTTTGCATCGGCGTACGAATGAAGCTATTGACTGCTTTTTTACTGATCATCGCCGCAAAAGCGTTTACCCGACTGACTCCATGGTTTTGTTCAAATTCCCAGTCATACAACGCCGTAATATTGGACATTAAGTCCCCAACGCCTGCTAAAATAAAACGATTCGGTGCTTGTTGAACAATATGTAAATCAGCTAAAATCCCGAATGGTACTTTAGCGGGAACGGTTGTTTTTTTACCATTGACAAGTAACGAGCAGTTTGTGCTTGCAAACCCGTCATTTGACGCAGATGTCGGTATGCTAAGAAACGGCACTTGTCGTAAAAACGCCATATATTTACCGCAGTCAATGACTGCTCCGCCACCCATCGCCATCATGACATCACAGTGAGGAAGTTCAAACGCCTTTTTCATAATGTCGACGATATCAAGCTGCGGTGGTAAGAAAACAGTATGAACAGAAGCAGATGAAATGGCTCGCTTCATTTCGTTCTCGTACGTTTGGTAAGTGAAATCATCAAATAAGATAACAGCTTTGGAAAAACGATACGTTTTCATCAGCTCGTCGATGCGCCAAATGACACCTTCGCCAATTTCAAGAATGGATGGAATGGGGATGTTCATTTCAATACTCCTTTTTCTTGTAAATAACGTTCAACGTCCGCAAATGTGTTCACAGGAACAAAAGGAATATGTTGTTCGCGCAACAACGATTGCAAAGTGCCTTTTGCAAATGTGACATCTGCGACTTTCGCTGCATGAACATCTGGTTCACTATCGCCGATAAAATAAACCGTTTTGTACGTTTGTTTTAATGTGCGAACGACACTTGATTTATCGATGCCGTATCGTTCTGAATAATGAATATGATTCGGATCGATGCGCATATGAATATTTTTATCGTGATAATACCCTTCATTAGAAAAAATGTCTACGCCATGTATATTGTATTTTTTTAAAATATGGCGAATATAGTAATCCGTCCCCGCACTTAGCACGTAAAAATCGCCCCCATTTTGCTGGATGCGTGTAATAAAGGGTAAAACCGTTTCGTCAATCGGAATGTGATAAATATCTTCAATAATTTTTTCTTCATCTTGATGAATGGATGTAAAGACGGTGCTTAAAAAGTCAATATCTTTCATTTTTCCGTCACGCCATTGTTGAAACAACTGTTTACCTTCAGGAAAATATTTTTCAATAACGATCCAATAAAAGTCTTGATGAGAGATCGTTCCGTCAAAGTCAGAAACAAATGCCCATTTGTTCATAAGAAAACCTCCGCTTTCAATAGGATATGTCATTAAACAGTACGTTCGTCAAAGAAATCGAATCGCCTGAGCGACATCGTAGTCGCTTCGTTGTAATGAGGTAGATTGCCCGAGAATCATTTTGGCTAGTTCGAAGCCAACGTATGGTCCTGCAGTCAAACCGGATGCCCCAAGGCCGTTTGCAACATAAAGACCTTCAATTTGTGGGACGGCACCGAATACAGGTAAAAAGTTCGGTGCGTGAGGTCGGAAGCCGACACGTGTTTCTACGTGAGTCCAATCAGCAAGATGGGGGGCGACGGTTAACGCTTTATGTAACACTTCATATATTCCACCAGCAGTCACGCGACAATCGATGCCAACACCATCTTCATGTGTAGCTCCAACGACAATTTTTCCTTTTGGGAAGGCGAGTATATATTGGTTGTTTGGTGGCATGACGACAGGCCAATGATCAGTATGTTGCTCAAGGTTTTGTAGATGGACGATTTGTGCTCGCTGTGGGGTAATGAGAAAATCGATACTTAGCGGTAAAAGTAACGATTTCGCCCAAACACCTGCCGCAACAATGACAGCATCCCCTTCGTAACATTTATTTGCCACTGTAGCACCAATGACTCGGTTATTTTTATGTAGAAGTGTCGCACTTCCTTTTATATATGTTGCCCCTAATTGAATAGCAGCATGAATAAGAGAACGTCGCAATGCACGTCCGTCCACTCGAGCAGCTCCGCTTACATATAATGCTTCGTATTCGTCACTTAATACAGGAAATCGTGTTTTTACGTCTTGCGAAGATAGACGAATAATCTCCCCAATTTCAGGTGCTTCTTCACGCCGGTTGTACAAACGCTCTTCCATGCTTTGTAACTTATTATGATCATGATGTAAGCAAATTGCTCCGACACGCTTGTATCCTGTTTGGTGACCGTATGTTTGTAATTGTTCAATGAGATGGGGATAAAATGCCGCACCGCCTTTGGCAAGTGCATACCACTTTTTATTTCGCCGTTGTGACGTCCACGGGCAAATGATTCCTGCTGCCGCATCTGTTGCTTGCCCTCGGTCTTCACGATCGATCAAAATCACCTGCACTTTTTCTTTTGCTAGGTGAAAGGCGACAGAAGCACCAACAATTCCAGCCCCGATGACGATATAACGATTCATTGTTCACACCTTCTTTATTTCATTTCGCATCATTAACAATAACATAATCTTTATATTGTCGCTAATCATTTCTCATTATAAAATAGAGGGGTTAACAAATGATGTCATTGGGGTGTATAGATTGACGACGGTTGACTTACAACTAAAGCAAATTATGCGCGATTTAAAACATGACGATCCACAAAAGCGATATGAGGCTTTGTGTGCGCTTGAACAATTATCAGAAGAAGAGATAGAACTTCAAGCTACGTTCATTCGAAAAATGATTGCATATGCGGCAGAAACGTTTCCTGATCCAGTTGATGAATGGGATGATCCAAGCTACTATGTACTTCAGTTTTCGTTATATTTTTTTAGCGCGCAGTTTGTTCCTGATATTCTCGAACATTTTGCACGTTTTAGTCCTGCGGCGAAAGAAATGGCTTTTCGTTACATATGCGAGTTAGGGGATGAACAATATGATGATGCGCTATATCATATTGTTCATAGCGAGTTGAAACAGCAAACATTTTCCATTCCATGGGAACAACTTCTCCATCGAATGAAGGTCATTAAAAAGGTTATCGATTGCGATCATGCTCACTTACCATCAGATCTTTTTTGCTGGTTATTGCTTCATTTGCATCGCGCAGAGGTACCTTGTCATTTGCAGCGCGACAAAATTGTTTCCATACTTGTTCGACAGTATTGTCAAACGAAAGAAATGTATGAACAGTATGATGCAGACTATAATCCGACGTTTGTCTTTCGATTTTGGAGGGAAAATTATTTATCCGTTCGATCCGATATGCATGTGTGCCTTTGTTTGATGGAATTTTATTACAATGAACAAATAGCAACTTTGTTACAAGAGGCGTTATCGTTTCGTGATCCGACTATTCAAGCACGCGCGATCGTTACTTCTTTACGACATCATATCATTGTTAATGATGATGTTATTTTTACTTGTGCAAACAATATTGAAAGTGCAGATTTATTATATGAAGAAATGAAACGTATTGGAAAACAACAGCTGTTTCCGATGGAATTCAATCACCCAGCTCATTTTGCGAAAAGCCATTTATTTTATGTATTGACTCATGAATATGATGTGGTTCCGACCGATATAAAGGTCATCGATTATGTTGAGATAGAAAATGAGTATGGTGAAAGAATTCGCTATTATCTCCTTTCTTTTGTTGATGAACAAGAAGTATACATCGCTTGGATTGGAATGTATGTTCAACATAAAAATAGAGGAAGTATGTTTGAATATACGTATGTACCATTTATTCGCTTTCAGCAATATGAAATTGGGGAGCATAAAAAGCAATTTATTGAACAATTAAAGAAAGAACAACAAATCGAACATACGTTGTTCCAACGACAGTGGTCATTTCGTTGGACAAATATGTTATCTTATGCTGTATTGATGTTGTTTATTTGTTCACGCTGGCTAGTGGCAGTTGAAGAAAAAAGTGTGTTTTTATATGTTCTTTCCTTTTTGTTAACCGCATTAGGAATTGTTTTTGTTGTAAACGATTGGAGAAAACGAAATAGAGAAATTGTGCTCACAACGAAAAAATTGATGTACGCTGACCGATGGGATATACGAGAAATTCCTCTCCATCAAATAAAACGAGTGACTTTTGAAAAACGTAAAAATCGTTATCATATATTTCAAAGAAAAAGTGAGCACATTGTTATATATGATGAACGCCATGAACAATTCGCTTTTCCGAAAGATGATATAAATGAAGAACAGTTCGTTCTTCTCCTTCGTCACGCAACGAATCATTTACAACAACCACCACATATTCAAAAATAGAAAAGCAAGGGACGCCCCTTGCTTTTTCAATAAAACCATTTAGCCATTTCATAATATAGTGGCATGCCGATCGTTAAGTTAAACGGAAATGTAAGCCCGAGTGCCATGCCAAGATAAATCGCAGGATTTGCTTCAGGAACGGATGCGCGCATCGCTGCTGGAGCAGCGATATATGAAGCACTTGCAGCAAGCACGCTAAGTAAAATGGTTCCTCCCAAAGATAGCCCTGAATAATAACCGATCACCACTCCTAAAAACCCGTATACAGGAGGTAAAAGAATACCTAATGCGAGCAGTTTGATCCCATATTTACGTACGGCTGCAAGTTGATTTCCTGCTGTTAATCCCATCCCTAGTAAAAAGAGGACGAGAACACTTGGGTATAAATCAATAAACAACGGTTTAACAATCGTAAGGGCGCGTTCGCCGCCGATTAACCCAACGAGAAGGCTACCGACCATTAAAAAGACGCTTTTTCCAAATAGTCCTTCTTTAATGATCGGTCCGTATACAGATGTAGCTGAGAAACGATATACTACTTCTTGCTTATATGAGCGATTTTCTAACAATTTCAATATGACGAGCGACACGATAATTGCAGGGCTCTCTAATAAGACGACAAAGGCATTCATATAGCTTTCGTATGACATATTTGCTTGTTCAACAAAAGCAAGTGCGGCACCAAACGTAACGATGCTAACGGATCCGTAAGTCGCTGCAATGCCGGTTGCATTTTTGCGATCAATACCAAGACGACGGCAAATCGCAAACGTCATAATTGGAATAATCACACCAAGTGACAACGTTCCAACTAACGGGCGAATAAGTTCATGAAAAGAATGTTCTGCAAGTTCAATGCCGCCCTTCATTCCGATTGCGATTAACAAATAGATGCTTAACGATTCATTTAACCCGGTAGGTAATTTTAAATCTGATTTGACAAGAGCAGCAATAATGCCGAGAATAAAAAATAAAATGGCTGGGGATGTTAAATTGTTGATCACCATTTCTTGCATGCTAATCCTCTCCTTTATGTTTCTTTTTTTATATTCAACAAAAAAACCGGAAACATTTTTCGACGCGATCGAAAAATATTTCCGGCTTATCTTTTACTGACCGCCATGGGCCTTTAAAAGATCAACCTTGTATATCGATTGGTTCTTGTAATAAAAAGACGATCATTCGTTCTCCTGTTTTTGTGCTAATATCTGTATGCATGCTTGTTACTTGCTTACCTGTCAATGTATAAATCATTTGTTTTAGATGCTCGCTACCTGACTCGATTAAATCTGCGCGAATGCGTTTAATCGACAACATCCCTTCTTTTGTTTCGCACAATACTTTTTCAGCAGGAGTTAAAATACCGCGCAACTGTACGATGACCATATTTCGTAAAATATCTGTTTTCACAGAGAGTGGACCGCGGCCTAAATATTCTTTTTCCCATTGGGTGAGCGCGCGACTAATTTGATCTTCTAGTTCTCCTTTTGTTTTCACGTTGATCCCCCTTTAGAAACAAAAAACGGCATGCCTCACATATAGATTGAAGTGAAACATACCGATGTATTTTTAGCTCAACTCGTTTCGGCGTCAGTCCTTTCGTTTTCGCCATGTCGCCATGTCAAAAACGCTAAGACAAAACTAGGAAACGAGTTTGCTATTAATCGTTCGGTGTAACAATTTGTTTTTAATTGTATAAGGCTTTAAAAAGTATGTCAAGGGAAAAGATTGATGTCATACATGTATATGCCATGGTAAAATGAAAGGAAAGGGTTAGAGAATGGGGGAGAAGGTTTGGTACTATATTTTATTGTAAATCCTTCAGCGAAAAATGAGAAATGTAAAGAAATATGGAAAAAAATCGAACGAACACTTCGAGATCATCACATTCGTTATCATGTTGTATTTACACAAAAACAAGGAGACGGAACGAAGCTAGCGAAACAAATCGCTGGACAAACGCATGAACCGTTTATATTAATTGCAGTTGGTGGAGACGGAACGATCCATGAGGTGATGAACGGTGTTGAAATGTATGATCATGTTACTGTCGGATACATTCCAGCTGGAACAGGAAATGATTTTGCCCGAGGGATAAACATCCCGATAACGTGGAGAAAAGCGCTTAGTCAAATGTTATTACGTGTGAAGGATATGCATGTCGAACCGTATGATATCGGAACGTTTAAAGGTGTGAAACAAGGTGTTTTTGTGAATAGTGTCGGTTGTGGATTCGATGCACATATTTCACGAAAGGTGAATCATTCGAGATGGAAACATCTTTTGAATAGATTATATTTAGGAAAGTTTGTTTATGTGTTTTATTTATTGAAAGAGTTGTTTATATATAAACCGACCGTTGTGCAATTGACAGTTGATCAAAAACAATATACGTTTTCGAATGCGTGGCTTGTCACTGTTGCGAATCATCCGTATTATGGCGGTGGAATGAAGATTGCTCCATTTGCACAGTCAAATGATCAATATTTTGATGTAGTTGTTGTCGATAATATATCCCGTCTAAAATTACTCGCTTTATTTGTGACGGTTTTTTGGGGTGGTCATATAAGGATGAAAGAAGTACATACGTTTCAAGGGAAATATATTCATATTTGCAGCAATATGTCTCTTCCTCTCCATGCAGATGGCGAGCAAATTGGCGAAGGCGAAATTACGATTTCAGTAAACAAACAAATACGTGTGCTGAAGTAGCCCGAATGGATGTTCATCTATTCGGGATTTTATTTTGACAAGAAAAAAGTTGTATGTTAAAAGATAGACAAGCATATAAAGAAAATAAGAATCATTCTTTTTTGGAGGGTGGATATGGAGAAAGTGGTTGATAAAAAAGGGGATTTAGCTTCATTAATATTGTTTATATTGATCATGGTCTTATTTTTATTTGGGGATGTTCTTGTTAAGGGAGTAAACGTTCCTTCATTTACTTTACAAGTAGGAACAATTTTTTTAAGTATCTTGTTGGAGGCTATTCCGTTTATTTTATTAGGTGTATTTGCTTCTTCATTAATTCAGACGTTCGTTTCGGAACAGATGGTACAAAAGTGGATTCCGAAACGCCCATTAGCTGCACTTGTTCCAGCGGCAGTTGTTGGTGCCCTGCTACCTATTTGTGAATGTGCCATTATTCCTGTTGTTCGTCGACTCATCGCAAAAGGAATGCCGCTTCATGTAGGGGTAGTTATTATGGTAACGGCACCGATTTTAAACCCTGTTGTATTTGCGTCTACGTACTATGCGTTTTCGTCAAATATGTCTATCGTTTATGGAAGAATGGGCATTGCATTTGTTGCGTCTTTGATTATTGGTTTAATTGTTTATGTTATTTTTCAGAATCATTTGCCATTAAAGTCGATTAAGCATTCACATGATCATCATGTAAATAGTCGGCTAACAGCAACGTTGACTCACGCAATTGATGAGTTTTTTGATGTTGGTCGCTACTTAATTATTGGTGCATTTGTCGCTAGTTTCTTTCAAGTTGTGATTAATCGTGAAATATTAGTTGAAGTTGGACAACACGAAATAATTGGTCCGGCTTTAATGATGGGGCTTGCTTATGTGTTGTCACTTTGTTCAGAGGCAGATGCGTTTGTTGCGGCATCGTTTACATCGACATTTACTCCAGCGTCTCTGTTAGCATTTTTAATATATGGTCCAATGATTGATTTTAAAAATACGTTAATGATGCTTGCATATTTTCGGCGAATATTTGTCGTTATATTTATCGGTGTTGTGACGACTGTTGTGTATGTGTGCATCTATATATTTCACTTCATAGGATGAGGAGGGATGATGATGATTCGAGGTGTTTTATTGTGTGGATATGCTTTATTGTTTATCAAATTATTATTAAGCGGGAACTTGACAAACTATATCGCCCCTAAAATGTTACCTTTTATTTATTTTGCAACGTTCACACTTTTACTACTTGGAAGTATACAAATATGGAGAAAGGAAGAGGATAGATGTTGTCATCATTGTGAAGGGGGGCATCATGTTCCGAAAACAGTCGGACAAAGCATACGAGTGTATGGAGTGTTTATTGTTCCTTTGCTTATCGGTTTTATGTTTTCGAACTATGTACTAGATAGCTCACTTGCAGCTAAACGTGGTGTGCAGTTAGGTGGAAGAGAAATAAGTGAAGAAAATAAACAGATCGTCGAACAGTTTTTAGAAGATCCAGAAGGATATATGGAAAATATTGATGAGCAAATTGAAAATATTATGCAAGATGAAGGTATGGAAAAAGTTGAGAAACAAGAACAGTTAAAAGAAGATTTGTTAGAGGCGCAAACAGTTGTTGTAAACGATGACAAGTACGTATCAACGTTAAATTTCATTAACGAACAAATCGATGCTATGATTGGGAAAAGAATTGAAATTACAGGATTTGTATTTCGGGAACGTGATTTTGCTGCAAATGAGTTCGTTGTTGCACGTTATGGATTAACTTGTTGTGTGGCTGATGCAACCGTTTATGGGATATTAGTAAAAACAGACGAGGCAGCAAAGTGGGAAAACGATACATGGGTAAAAGTTGAAGGGATTATTGATGAAACGACATACAGAGAAAGGTTTGTTCCCGTAATCATAAAGCCAAGTGTCACCGTTGTGAATGCGCCAGAGCAACCGTACGTATATGAGTATTAAAGGCTCTTAGCGCTAAGAGCCTTTAATACTTGTTTTGCATATGCCGCAATATTTCATAGGCGCGATCGCCAAGAAGTGCAAGGAGTTGCTCGAATATCGCGTCTCGCTGCAGATCAAGCTCAATAATTTGTTTCGCTAAATCTATCGCTTTCTTTTCCATTGGCAATCTCCTTTCGAAGTTGTTCATATTTTTTTCGCAGTTCTGCTAATGTCCAATGATGTATTTCTCCTCCTTCATGCAGTTTGTCGATATAAAATTGTTTTTGTTTCATCGTTATTTGCAGAAGGGTTCCCATGTTCTTTCCTCCTTCCGTCATTTATTTGATAATCATTATATCTATTCTCTATATTGTAAACAGCATTTTTGTTACTTTTTATAACACGAATAATGAATTTTGTTAATTTTTATAACAAAATTCATTTCAATATTCATAAAATACAGTATATTAATGTTATGAAATGTAACGTACATGAGGAGGATGAGGATGGAATCGTATAAACATAAAAAAGTCATTTCGATTGGTATTGTTAGTGAGTTAACAGGTTTGTCACCGAGACAAATTCGGTATTATGAAGAACGCCAACTTATTTTTCCTGATCGATCAAAAGGAACGAGAAAGTATTCCTTTGCTGATGTTGAATGGCTTGTTGAGATCGCAAACAAACGCGAGGAAGGAGTGCAAACACGAGAAATTCGTTATGAAATGATGAAAGAAATTCGTGAAACGATGAGAAAAGGACAAATCAACGCGCATTTTCGTTCTCGTATGTAATTTTCTCTTCTCCATGTTATAATTGATAGGGGAAGGAGAATGGTCATGTTTATGGAGTTTTCATTCGATGTATTTACGTATGTATCGCTCTTCAGTATGTTCGTTGTGGCGATGACGTGCTATGTGACGCGACAAGTAAATTACCCGATCTCCATTCAACGATTCGTTCCATACGATGTAAACGTCTGTGTGAAGACGAGCGATGCGTATAGATATATGTCGTTACACGTGCGATTTGTTACATTTCAACAGCGGAAAATTCCGATTGATGAACGATCGTATGCGAGTGATGAAGAAGGAAGGACACTCCTTGTTTGCTTATGATAACAAACAAGGAGGAGTAAAATAATGAAAAAATGGATTATTTTATTTTTTGTATTTTTATTAAGTGCATGCAATCGAAATGTACCAATTACAGAACATAGTCAAGGTGTATGGGATCACTATTTTGTTTACCCGATGTCAAAGCTATTACTGATGCTTGGACACGCATTTCAAGAAAATTACGGACTCGCTATTATTGCATTGACGATTGTTGTTCGCTTTGGATTGCTTCCGCTGATCATCAAACAGTTTCGTGCCAATATTGCGATGCAGCGCATTCGCCCGGAAATACAAAAACTTCAACAAAAATATAAAGGCACAGACATGGAAACGCAAAGAAAGCTACAGCAAGAAATGATGCAACTATATCAAAAACACGGTGTCAACCCAATGAGCGGTTGTTTACCGATTTTTATTCAAATGCCTATTTTTATGGCGCTGTATTACGCAATTTCGCGAACGGAAGAAATTAAACTGCACTCGTTTTTATGGATGCAGCTCGGTCATCGCGATCCGTATTTCATTATGCCGATATTAGCAAGCTTAACGACATTTATTTCGATGCGGTTATCTCCGACTGCTACAACAGCAGAAGTGGCTACACAAATGAAAATGATGTCATATATTATGCCTGTTATGATTTTCATGGGAGCGAGTTCTGTCCCTTCGGCTTTGTCGCTATATTGGGTCGTTGGTGGATGTTTTTCAATTATTCAGTCGCTTATCATGCGTGCACAATGGAAAAGATACGATACAGAAGTTGCCAAATAACCTGCTCGCTAGCTGAGCAGGTTTCTTTTCGTGAAGGGGTGAAAAAATGAAAGTGATTATTGCTGAAAAACCGGATCAAGGAAAGACGCTTGCATCTATTTTTCAAACAAAAAAACGAGAAGGGTATATTGAAATTTTACCGAATGAGCTGTTTCCGAAAGGTGCTTATATGACATGGGCAGTTGGACATTTATTTGAGTTAGCTTCTCCGGAAACGTATGAAGCAAGCTGGAAGCGGTGGACACTAGATACGTTGCCGATTATTCCTGATCGTTTTCAATATAAAATGGATCGAAAAAAGGCGAAACAATTTTCTATCATTAAACAATTGCTCCGTCAGCCAGAAGTGACAGAAATTATTCATGCAGGCGATGCAGGGAGAGAAGGAGAATTGATTATTCGAAATATCATTTATATGAGCGGCGTCAAAAAACCGATCAAACGGCTGTGGATTTCATCGTTAACACCGAAAGCAATCGAACAAGGGTTTCGCCAGTTGTTAGATGAAAACGAGACGCGTCCGCTATATGAAGAGGCGTATGCGCGGACGTGTGCCGATTGGCTTGTTGGTATGAACGCATCGAGAGTGTATACAATTTTATTGAAACAAAAAGGGATGAACGATGTTTTTTCCGTCGGGCGTGTACAAACGCCGACGCTTGCATTAATTGTGAGACGAGAAAAAGAAATTGAACAGTTTCGTCCCGAGCCGTTTTGGGAAGTTGTTGCTACGTTTGATGTGAATGGAAAACGATACGAAGGAAAGTGGTGGCATGAAAATGAAACAAGAACATATGATCAGCAGCTCGCCGAAAAGGTGAGCGCATTTTGCAGAGGAAAACAAGTAGAGATAGAAGAAGTGACATGTGAGCGAAAAACATTTTTACCGCCGCTTTTGTTTAATTTGTCAACATTACAAGCAACAGCCAACAAGCGATTTAAATATTCACCACAAAAAACACTGGATATATTACAAAATCTATACCAAAAAGGATATGTATCGTATCCGCGTTCGGATTCACAATATGTCACGAAAGGGGAAGCGGAAACGTTTCCGCACATTTTAAAGGAGCTTGCGCAAAAGAAAGAGTATGCTTCTTACTTTCCGCTTGCTCATGATTCAATTTTACATAATAAACGTTATGTAAACGAAAAGAAAGTAACGGATCACTATGCCATTATTCCGACTGAACAAGTTCCAGATTTGGAAAAACTGAGCCATGATGAGCGAAATATTTACGATCTGATCGTTCGACGATTGATCGCTGCCCATTGTGAAGAGGCGGTATTTGACTATACGACGATAATCACTCTCGTCGATGGGCGAGCACGTTTCATTTCAAAAGGAAAAAAGCAAATACAAGCAGGATGGCGGAACGTCCTTATGTCACAAGATGATGATGTACAACTTTTACCAAATGTACAAAGCGGAGAAAAAGGAACGGTATATGATGTGCATGTGAAAGAGGGAAAAACACAGCCGCCAAAGCGATACACGGAAGGCGAACTCATTACGTTAATGAAGACAGCAGGGAAATTTTTAGACGATGAACAACTAGAAAAAGTATTAGCAAAAACAGAAGGACTCGGCACGGAAGCGACGCGCGCCTCCATTATTACAACATTAAAGGAGCGAAACTATATCGAAATAAAAAATAATCAAGTATATGCAACCGATAAAGGAAAAGTATTAATTGAAGCAATCGGTCCACATATTTTAGCGTCACCCGAGATGACAGCGAAATGGGAGCAACGGTTAAGTGAAATTGGTGAACGGAAAGCGTCAGCGACACATTTTATGGAACAAGTCAAAAAATTAGCAGCGAAAATTGTAACAGATGCGGTGCAAATGGCAAGCGGCTGGTCATTTGAAGGGCTTGATACTGCTTCGATTCAGCGGAAGAAAAAAACAACGATCGGAAAACAAGTTGGGGTTTGTAAGCTTTGTGGGGGCTCGGTCATTGATAAAGGTTCGTTTTACGGTTGTGTCAACTATACAAAAACAAAGTGCTCATTTACGATTTCAAAAACGATGTTAGGAAAATCCATTTCACAAACAAACATAAAAAAATTGTTAACAGAAGGAAAGACAAATGTCATCAAAGGGTTTAAAAAAGGAGAAAACACATTTAACGCCGCGCTCATATGGGATGAAAAAGAAAAACGTATATCGTTTTCGTTTGAAAAATAGGAGGACTGCCTCCTATTTTTCAACATCACCATTCCACTCGTTCATGCCGCCAGTCATATTATATATATTTGTAAACCCTTCTTTCGCTAGTAATTCGCTTGCTTGCGCTGAGCGATTACCTGAACGACAAACAACGATATATGTCTCGTCTTTTTTCAATTCATTTATGCGCTCTTGCAGTTGTTGTAAAGGAAGTAACATCGCGCCCGGAATATGACCAGAAGCGTATTCTTCTTCCGTGCGAACATCGAGAACGACAACGTCTCCTTTTTGTATCATTTGTGCGGCTTCATCAACAGAAATGTTTGTATAGCGCTCTTGTGCACATCCGCTTATGATGAGGAGAAATGTGAATAAAAGAGCAGTCCATTTTTTCATCTTGTCATCAACCTCCGTATATAATCAAATACCCACGCATGTATTCTAGCTTATTTTTTTCATTTCTTCAAACGTTTCGACACCATTGTTATTTTCATATGTAGTACAATGAAAAAAAGTTTACATGGAAAGAAGGGAAAATGATGTATCAATCGATTATCGATTTGATCGGAAACACGCCCATTGTAAAGCTCAATCGGGTCGTTTTTCGAGAGGGAGCAAGTGTATATATAAAGCTCGAGTCGTTTAATCCAGGTGGAAGCGTGAAAGATCGCGCAGCTAGACGAATGATTGAACGAGCGGAAAAAGAAGGAAAAATCGTGCCTTATGAAAGCACAATTATTGAGCCGACATCAGGAAATACAGGGATCGGATTAGCGATGGTATGTGCTGCGAAAGGATATCGTTGCATCATTACGATGCCAGATAATGCAACGAAAGAACGGATCAATTTATTAAAAGCATATGGCGCAGAAGTGTACTTAACTCCGGCAGCTTTGCGCATGCAAGGGGCGATTGATGAAGCGTATCGGCTTGCCGAGAACATTCCAAACAGCTTTATCCCCATGCAATTTGAAAATGAAGCAAATCCAGATGCTCATCGAATTAGCACAGCGCTTGAAATTATAGAAGCATTTCCAGATGGGATTGATGCGTTTGTACTTACGGCAGGAACTGGCGGGACAGTGACAGGAACGGGGGAAGAATTAAAGAAAAAATTTCCTCGTTTACGCATTTATGTTGTGGAACCATATGGGTCTCCCGTCCTTTCGGGTGGGCAACCGGGGCCGCATAAAATTCCTGGTACTGGGCCAGGTTTTATTCCTCGCATTTTAAATCGAACGGTGTATGATGATATTTTGCTCGTCAAAGATGAAGAAGCGCAAATGATGGCAAGAAGATTAGCGAAAGAAGAAGGAATTTTCGTCGGAGCTTCAGCTGGAGCGGCAGCTTATTGTGCTATTCAAGTGGCTCGCACTCTTCCGGAAGATGCACGTGTGCTCTGCATGGCACCAGATACAGGAGAACGATATTTATCATCCGATTTATTTAGCGGATAAGAGCGATAAAAAATGTCGAGGCTATAAAATAAAAAGGAGTGATTGTATGTTTCAAGAAGAAGTAAAAACGATAGGCGGTCTTCGTCTTCATGTCATTCCGACAAAAAAATATAAAACGAATACGCTCGTATTAAAGATGAAAGCGCCGTTATGTGAACGAGATGTAACGATGCGAGCTCTTGTTCCATACGTGCTACAAAACGCTACTGAGCGACATCCGTCGATGAAAGCGTTACGTACATATTTAGACGAACTATATGGTGCTACGTTACAAGTTGATTTAGCGAAAAAAGGAGAAAATCATATTATTACTATTCGAATGGATATTGCAAACGAAAAATTTTTAGGTGACACATCCCCATTATTACGTGAAGCGTTGACGTTATTTAGCGATATGCTATTTCGTCCGTTTACCGAGGGAGATGGATTTTCTGTTGCGATCGTTGAACAGGAGAAACGAGCATTGAAACAAAAAATTCAATCGTTGTTTGACGATAAAATGCGATATGCCCAACATCGACTCATGGAAGAAATGTATAAAGGTTCACCTTATGCGCTCGATGTTCATGGTAAACTAGAGGATGTCGATTCGATTGATGCCAAACGTTTATATGAACATTATGAGCACATGTTGAAACACGATGAAATAGATTTATACATTGTCGGAGATGTCATGTTAGCGGATGTAGAACATGATGTGGCTGAACGTTTTTCGTTAGAAGTGCGCCCGCCGCGTTCAATAGCGACACCGACGATCATAAGACGAACAGATGTGCAAGAAGTTGTAGAAAAACAAGATGTGAAACAAGGGAAGCTTCATCTCGGTTATCGAACGAACACGACATATAATGATCCAGATTATGATGCGTTACAAGTATGGAATGGGATATTTGGAGGATTTGCACATTCAAAATTGTTTATTAATGTGCGCGAAAAAGCGAGTTTAGCTTACTACGCAGCTTCACGTATTGAAAGTCACCAAGGAATGATGATGGTCATGGCAGGAATTGACCCAAGCAAATACGAGCGTGCACTCGAAATCATCCATGCTCAAGCAGAAGCGATGCGTAACGGACAATTTAGCGATGAAGAAATCGTTCAAACAAAAGCGGTCATTCGTAATCAACTATTAGAAACGATTGATACAGCTAGAGGGATGATCGAAATGTCTTACCACAATGTCATTGCAACAAATCAACGTCCGTTACAACAATGGCTTGAAGGGATTGAAAAAGTGACGCGAGAAGATATCGTTCGTGTGGGGGAAAAAATTGAATTAGATACGATTTATTTTTTAACGGAGAAGGAAGGTGAGAAAAAATGAAAATCATTCACCACGATCAATTACAGGAACAATTATTTTATGAACGGTTAAACAATGGATTAGATGTTTACATTTTGCCAAAAAAAGAATTTAACAAAACATATGCGACGTTTACAACGAAATACGGTTCGGTGGATAACTACTTTACTCCATACGGAAAAACAACGATGAAAAAGGTACCAGATGGCATCGCTCATTTTTTAGAACATAAATTGTTTGAAAAAGAGGATGGCGATGTATTTCAAACGTTTAGCAAACAAGGCGCATCTGCGAATGCTTTTACGTCTTTCACACGCACGGCCTATTTATTTTCTAGTACAACAAATGTAGAAAAAAATTTAGAAACGTTACTGGATTTCGTGCAAGAGCCGTATTTTACAGAACAAACGGTTGAAAAGGAAAAAGGAATTATCGGTCAAGAAATTCGCATGTATGATGACAATCCGGATTGGCGTTTGTATTTTGGGACAATCGAAAGCATGTATCATCACCATCCCGTAAAAATTGATATTGCAGGAACGGTAGAGTCGATTTCACACATTACGAAAGACTTATTATATGAGTGTTATGAAACGTTTTATCATCCGAGCAACATGTTATTGTTTGTTACAGGTCCTATTGAGCCATCCGCTATACTTGAACAAATTCGAACGAATCAAGCGAAAAAAACGTTCCGTCCGCCAACAGAGATCGAGCGATTTCGTTATGAGGAGCCGACTCATGTTGCTCGTGAACGACATGTCATTGAAATGAACGTACAAACGCCAAAATGTTTCGTTGGTATAAAAGCAACCAACGTATATACAAAAGGAAAAGAAAAGTTAAAACATGAATGTGCCATCGGTTTATTGCTCGACTATTTATTTGGGAAAAGCTCGCCGCATTATGAGCGATTGTATCAACAAGGATTAATTGACGAAACATTTATGGTCGACTATACGGAAGAAAGTGATTTTGGGTTCGGCTTAGTTGGCGGTGATACATCGCAACCTGATCAATTAGCGGCAGAAATTCAGCGTATTCTTTTGGAGTTTGACGATATTGATGATGAGCAAGTCGAACGAATGAAAAGAAAAAAGATCGGCACATTTTTACGTTCGTTAAACTCTCTTGAATATATTGCAAATCAGTTTACTCGGTATGCGTTTGATCATATGAGTTTGTTCGATGTGGTAGAAACGTTACAATCATTAACATCTGACGATTTAAAAACGGTCGCTCGCGAATGTTTTGTTCGCGAACAGTTTACTGTATGTCAAGTTGTTCCGAAAAGGTGAAATGAGATGAAATATGCGTTAATTACGGGAGCGAGCGGGGGAATTGGGCAAGAAATTGCTCGGCAGCTCGCTAAAGATGGGTATGGTTTATACTTACATTACTACAAAAATGAACAATCCGTTCGACATGTAATGAAAGAACTATCCACAGACACATATGCGATTCAAGCTGATTTATCTCATCCTTCTGGGGTAGATGTGTTAATGTCTTCTATTTTCCATCCTATTGACGTGCTTATTCATAATAGTGGAATGAGTGCGTATGGATTGATGACGGACATGACTAATGAACAAGTAGAACAAATGGTGCAACTACATGTAACAAGTCCATTTTTACTGACAAAACGACTGTTGCCTTCTATGATTCAACAACGTCGTGGACAAATTGTAGTGATTTCATCCATTTGGGGACTAACCGGTGCGTCTTGCGAAGTGTTATATTCGATGGTAAAAGGTGCGCAAAATACATTTGTTAAAGCGTTAGCAAAAGAAGTTGCTCCAAGTGGCATACGAGTCAATGCGATCGCTCCAGGGGCCATTGATACACCGATGCTTCAAGAGTTTACTGAAGAAGAAATTCAAGCCCTAATTGATGATATTCCACTCGGGCGAATAGGGAAGCCCGAAGATGTTGCAAAAGCTGTGTCATTTTTAATTTCTGATCATGCATCGTATATTACGGGACAAATTTTATCTGTAAATGGCGGTTGGTATTGTTAAGCAAGCATAATTTTTTATGTTGTGAGGCAAACTGTTCTTGAAACGAATTTCAAGGAGGTTTGCATATGTCTGTTCTTGATAATTTTGAACAATGGAAAAGCTTTTTAGCTGATCGTCTTCATCAAGCACAAGAGCAAGGGATGAACCAGCAAGTCATTTCGGATATTGCTTATCAAATTGGGGATTATTTGGCGAAACAAGTCGATCCGAAAAACCCAGAAGAGCGTGTACTTGCTGATTTGTGGCATGTCGCAAATGAGCAAGAGCAACATGCTATTGCAAACATGATGATTAAACTTGTCCAAAATAAATAAGTCATGTAAGCGCAAGCTGGTGATATCCACCAGCTTGTTTTACTATGTTTATCTGTTCACAAAAAACCCTCGTCCATTCTTTTCATTCTCGCATTCAAATGGTAAAATAAACATACATGCGTGTTTCGACAAAGCGTTGCTTAAATGATCGCATCGTGTAACGTAAAGGGGAGAAGGGGTATATGGAGAAAAAAGAATGGTATTTAGAGTATGAAATACATATGAATCGCCCGGGGTTGTTAGGAGATATCGCATCGCTCCTTGGCATGCTTTCCATTAATATCGTCACGATCAACGGTGTGGATGATTCGCGGCGAGGTATGCTTTTGTTATGTAAAAGTCATGAACAAATTGAGCGCTTACAATCCATTTTAGCGACGATGGAAGATATTACGGTAACGAAATTACGTGAACCGAAGCTTCGGGACCGTCTTGCTGTTCGGCACGGGCGTTATATTCAGCGCGATGCTGACGACAAAAAGACGTTTCGCTTTGTTAGAGACGAGCTAGGTTTGCTCGTTGATTTTATGGCAGAGCTATTTAAACAAGAGGGGCATAAGTTAATTGGAATTCGTGGCATGCCACGCGTGGGGAAAACGGAATCGATCGTAGCTGCAAGCGTGTGTGCAAACAAGCGTTGGTTGTTTGTTTCTTCTACATTAATTAAACAGACGATTCGTAGTCAATTAATCGAAGATGAATATAGCGAAAATAATGTTTTTATTATTGACGGGATTGTTTCGACGCGTCGGTCAAACGAGCGACATTGGCAACTCATTCGTGAGCTCATGCGTCTACCGGCGACGAAAGTGATTGAACATCCTGATATTTTTGTAAGGCATACAGAATATAAGCTCGATGACTTTGACTATATCATTGAATTGCGTCACGATGCAGATGAGGAAATTACGTATGATCTCGTTGATCAGTCTTCATTTTTTGGAAATGACGGATTTTCAAATATCGACTTTTAAAGATGGAAGGTGTTTCCGTTGACAGAGTTAGGGAAGCGTTTGAAAGAAGCGAGAGAACAACGTCATATGAGTTTAGATGATTTGCAAGAAATCACTAAAATTCAAAAACGATATTTAATCGCAATTGAACAAGGAAATTATGTAATTATGCCAGGAAAATTTTATGTTCGAGCATTTATTCGGCAATATGCTGAGGCAGTCGGCCTTGATGCTGACGAACTGTTTGAGCAATATGCAAACGAAATTCCAAATGCCCAACAAGAAGAACTTCCTGGCGAACTATCGCGTGTAAAATCGCGACAATTATCAGAACAAGGCGCAAAAGTGCTCGATGTTCTTCCGAAAATTTTAATTGGTACATTAGTGATTGGAGTGGCTGTTGTTCTTTGGTTTTTTTTCCAAAATCGGACGGTGAACGAAAAACCACAAGAGCAAGTGATTAACGAAAAGACAGAATTTGAACAGTCCGAGCAAGCAAACGAGCAACAACCGGAAAAACAAAGTGAACAACAGTCTGAAAACGAAGGAGAAAATGAACAGCAGGAACAACCATTAGAAGCGACGGTTAAAGTGATTGAAACGAATGGAAGAAGATCGACACTTGAAGTGACAGGAGAGCAATTGATCATTGACATTGCAACAAAAGGAGATGCTTGGATTGAAGTGAAAAACGGAAAAGGAAAGGCGTTTGCACGGAAAATGATGTATGCGAATCAATCTGAAACATTTGATTTAACAAATGAAACAGAAGTATTGCTAGTCATCGGACAAACATTGAATGCAGAAGTAAAAATAAACGGGCAGACGCTACAATACCCTGTCAATCCAAACGATCATGTGCGCCAAGATATTACTATTATCTATAAAAAACAATAATGTTGGATGAAGTGTTGGAGGTCAGTGTTGTGAATATACCGAATCAAATTACGATTGCGCGAATGTTGCTTATTCCTTTCTTTCTTATTTTTTTGTTGGCACCGATTGATTTCGGTGTGATTCAAATCGGAACAGAACAGTTGCCGGTAACACACGCCATAGCTGCGCTTATTTTTATCATCGCATCAACAACCGATTGGGTTGATGGATACTATGCACGAAAATATGGATTAGTAACGAATTTAGGGAAGTTTCTTGACCCTCTCGCAGATAAATTACTTGTATCTGCTGCGCTCATTGCGCTTGTCCAATTAGGTTTAGCTCCTGCATGGATCGTGATTGTCATTATTAGCCGTGAATTTGCTGTAACCGGATTACGGCTTGTTTTAGCGGGAGAAGGTGAAGTGGTAGCAGCAAATATGCTTGGAAAAATTAAAACGTGGACACAAATTGTAGCGATTGCTGCGCTTCTTTTGCATAATCTTCCTTTTTCGCTTTTGTCGTTTCCGTTTGCGGACATTTCGTTGTGGGTTGCACTTGTTTTCACGATTTGGTCAGGATGGGATTACTTTGCGAAAAATAAACACGCATTTCGTCATTCAAAGTAAATAAAAAGGGATGGGAGAAAGATGAAAGCAGAACTCATTGCGGTCGGTTCAGAACTTTTACTTGGTCAAATTGCAAATACGAACGCTCAGTTTTTATCGCAACAATTAGCTGAAATAGGAATAGATGTGTATTACCATACGGTTGTTGGCGATAACCCTCAAAGGCTTACACATGCGATTGAAGTAGCGAAGCAACGCTCGAACTTAATCATTTTCACAGGGGGACTTGGTCCGACAAAAGACGATTTAACGAAAGAAACAATTGCAAACATGTTAAATAAATCGCTCGTTTTAGATGAAGAAGCATGGCGTTCTATTTGTGATTATTTTTCGAAAACGAAGCGCCCAATGTCTCCGAACAATCGAAAACAAGCGCTCGTATTGGAAGGAAGTTATGTGTTAAAAAATGAACATGGGATGGCCCCGGGAATGGCAATAACTGTTGATCACATCACGTACATGCTCCTCCCGGGACCGCCAAAAGAAATGCAACCGATGTTCATCAAATATGGACGTCCTTTTTTATTGCAAAAACGTCATGTTCGCGAGAAAATTGTTTCACGTGTTCTCCGTTTTTTTCATATCGGTGAATCACAGTTAGAAGCAGAAATTGAGGATTTCATCGATGCTCAAACAAATCCGACGATTGCTCCACTGGCGTCTGATGGCGAAGTAACTCTTCGCTTAACAGCGAAGCATGAGCGTGAAGAAGAAGCAAAGCGGCTCATTGATGAGTTGGAGCAAAACATTTTAGCCCGCGTTCGTCCTTACTTTTACGGTTATAATGATGACACGTTGTTTAGCAAATTGTTAGCTACATTGAAAGAAAACAATCAGACGCTCGCTGTTGCTGAAAGTTTAACGGGAGGTTTATTTTTAGAAGAAATGACAGCACTCCCAACGGCTTCTACAGTTATCGCGGGGGGAGTTGTTTGTTATACGAATGAAATAAAGGAAAATGTGCTCCATGTGCCGAAAGAAATATTACAAACGGAGGGGGCAGTTAGTGAACGATGTGCGCAGTTGATGGCAGAAAATGTTCGAAAACTTTGTGGAAGCGATATCGGTATTAGTTTTACAGGTGTTGCAGGACCGAACGAGTTGGAAGGAAAGCCAGTAGGAACGGTATGGATAGGGATTGCGACAGAACAAGGGACAAAGACATTTGGCCTTACATTATCAGGCGGACGCCGAGCCATTCGGATGCGTACAGCGAAATACGGTTGTTATTATTTGCTGCAATTGCTACATTAATTTACGAACACTTATTCGATTTTTTCTTGGCAAATAAATAGAAAAGCTGTATAGTAATAAGTAGCAGTTACTGCTTTATTTTTCACAAGCAAAAGGAGGAGTTTCTTTGAACGATCGTCAAGCAGCATTAGAACAAGCGTTAAAGCAAATTGAGAAGCAGTTTGGAAAAGGTTCAATTATGAAGCTAGGGGAGCAAACAGATCGTCAAATTTCGACGGTATCGAGTGGCTCTCTTGCTCTTGATATTGCGCTAGGCGTAGGAGGATATCCGCGCGGACGGATTATTGAAATTTACGGTCCGGAGTCTTCGGGGAAAACAACGGTTGCCCTTCACGCGATTGCAGAAGTGCAAAAGCAAGGAGGTCAAGCTGCATTTATTGATGCGGAACATGCGTTAGACCCTATTTATGCTGAAAAATTAGGGGTCAATATCGATGAATTGTTGCTTTCACAGCCAGATACAGGAGAGCAAGCGTTAGAAATCGCCGAAGCACTTGTGCGAAGTGGGGCAGTTGACATTATCGTCATTGACTCAGTCGCAGCTCTTGTTCCGAAGGCAGAAATTGAAGGGGAAATGGGTGATGCTCACGTTGGATTGCAGGCGCGACTCATGTCCCAAGCGCTACGTAAACTATCAGGCGCCATCAACAAATCTAAAACGATCGCCATTTTCATTAACCAAATAAGGGAAAAAGTGGGAGTTATGTTTGGGAACCCAGAGACAACTCCTGGAGGTCGTGCATTGAAGTTTTATGCGTCTGTTCGTTTAGAAGTGCGTCGTGCAGAACAAATTAAACAAGGCAACGACATGGTTGGAAATAAGACGAAAATTAAAGTCGTGAAAAACAAAGTGGCGCCTCCGTTTAAAACAGCGGATGTAGATATTATGTATGGCGAAGGAATTTCAAAAGAAGGCGAAATTATTGATATGGGTGCTGAACTCGACATTATTCAAAAAAGTGGCGCTTGGTATTCATATAAAGATGAGCGATTAGGACAAGGGCGAGAAAATGCAAAACAATTTTTAAAGGAAAATCCACACATTATGGAAGAAATTGCGCGTGAAATTCGCCAACATTATGGCATTACAGCAGGGGCATCGACGACATCTGTGCGTGAAGATGATCTAGACTTTTTAGAGTAAAAAATTGATTAAAAAGGTCGCCTTGCTTCAATAAAAAAAGTGATTATGTGTATATATAATTATGGAAAGGGTGCTCCGTTATTTTTGGAACACCCTCTTTTTTTGGGAAATAAAACGATATGAAACGCTTTCCCACAATGACAAGCCTTGACAATATGAAAGGTCACCTTTAAAATGTACATGTATATTTGACAATTTTGAAGTGTATGTTGAATGGTTGCAATGTACATGCCGACATTGATGAAGTAACGAATTTATAGCAAGAGGAGGTGAGGACAATGGGTGAAACGATCATCTCCGCTTTGCTTGCCCTAGTCGTCGGTGCAGTTGTTGGCTTTTTTGTTCGTAAATCCATTGCCGAGGCAAAAATTGGTGGTGCACAAGCAGCTGCCAAACAAATGATCGAAGAAGCGAAACGAGAAGCAGACGCATTGAAAAAAGAGGCGCTTCTTGAAGCAAAGGATGAGATTCACAAACTTCGCGTTGAAGCAGAACGAGAAATTCGCGAACGAAGAAGTGAGTTACAAAAACAGGAAAACCGTTTGTTGCAAAAGGAAGAGAATCTCGATCGAAAGGATGAAGCGTTAAACAAGCGAGAAGCATTGCTTGAAAAGAAAGAGAATTCTCTGAATGAAAGACAACAGCATATTGAAGAGATGGAAAGCAAAGTGGAAGAACTCGTTCGAAAAGAACAAGCCGAACTAGAGCGCATTTCTAGTTTGACGCGTGATGATGCACGCCAAATCATTTTAGAGCGTGTAGAAAAAGAACTTTCGCATGAAATTGCGCTCATGGTTAAAGAAGCAGAAACGAAAGCGAAAGAAGAAGCGGATAAAAAAGCAAAAGAAATTTTATCGCTTGCCATTCAACGTTGTGCTGCTGATCATGTGGCAGAAACAACTGTATCTGTTGTGAACTTGCCGAATGACGAAATGAAAGGCCGAATCATCGGACGTGAAGGGCGTAACATTCGTACATTAGAAACGTTAACAGGTATTGACCTTATCATTGATGATACGCCGGAAGCGGTCATTTTATCTGGTTTTGATCCGATCCGTCGTGAAACAGCGCGTATTGCGCTAGATAAACTCGTTCAAGACGGGCGTATCCATCCGGCACGAATTGAAGAGATGGTCGAGAAGGCGAGAAGAGAAGTGGATGAGCATATTCGTGAAGTGGGAGAACAAACAACGTTTGAAGTTGGTGTCCACGGATTGCATCCAGATTTAATTAAAATTTTAGGGCGTTTAAAGTTCCGTACAAGCTATGGACAAAATGTGCTTAAACATTCGATGGAAGTTGCATATTTAGCTGGTTTAATGGCAGCTGAGCTAGGGGAAGATGAAATGCTTGCAAGACGAGCAGGTCTCCTTCATGACATCGGAAAAGCTGTTGACCATGAAGTAGAAGGAAGCCATGTCGAAATCGGGGTAGAGCTCGCAACGAAATATAAAGAGCATCCGGTTGTCATTAACAGCATTGCGTCCCATCATGGTGATACGGAACCGACGTCGATTATCGCTGTTCTTGTTGCTGCGGCAGACGCTTTATCTGCTGCTCGACCAGGCGCTCGTAGCGAAACGTTGGAAAACTACATTCGTCGACTTGAGAAGCTTGAAGAAATTGCTGAGTCGTATGAAGGTGTTGAAAAATCATATGCTATCCAAGCTGGACGTGAAATTCGTATCATGGTTAAGCCAGATATGATTGATGACTTGGAAGCGCATCGTTTAGCGCGTGGCATTCGCAAGCGTATCGAAGAAGAGCTTGATTACCCAGGGCATATTAAAGTTACAGTGATTCGTGAAACACGAGCTGTTGAATACGCAAAGTAAAAGCTACTCCTTATTCGGGGTAGCTTTTTCGTATTGATAAATGCTTTATTTTGTGCGAAACTGAAAAATAGAGATCATGAGTATAGAAAGGGTAGTACAATGAAAATATTATTTATCGGTGATGTCGTAGGACAACCGGGACGAAAAATGATTGATGAATATGTGCCGAAACTGAAAGCAAAATATAAGCCCCATGTTATTGTTGTAAACGGTGAAAATGCAGCGGGTGGAAAAGGAATTACTGAAAAAATATATCGACGTTTTGTAGAAATAGGAGTGCATGTAGTAACGCTTGGCAATCATGCGTGGGATAATCGTGAAGTTTTCGAGTTTATTGACCAAGCGAAAGTGCTTGTTCGTCCAGCCAATTTTCCAATAGGCACACCTGGAAAAGGGATCGTATTTGTTCATGTGGAAGGATATGAGGTAGCGATTATTAGCTTACAAGGAAGAACATTTTTACCAGCGATCGATTGCCCGTTTAAAAAAGCAGATGAATTAGTCGAGATGGCGCTTGCGCGGACTCCTGTGATTCTCGTTGATTTTCATGCAGAAGCAACGAGTGAGAAACAAGCGATGGGATGGTACTTAGATGGCCGAGTAAGCGCAGTAGTTGGCACGCATACACACGTTCAAACCGCTGACTCACGCATTTTGCCAAATGGAACAGGATACATTACTGATGTCGGTATGACGGGTCCTTATGACGGTATTTTAGGGGTGGATCGCGAAGCAGTATTGCGCAAATTTTTAACAGGACTTCCAGTTCGATTTGAAGTGACGACAGGTCGAACACAATTGAATGCTGTGCTCATTGAAATAGACGAAAAAAACGGAAAAACGAGGTCTATTCAACGAATTATTATCAATGACGATCATCCGTATTTTGACTAGTTCCTCTTTTAAGATTTTTCTGAAAAAAATACATATCGTAGCAGGAATACGAGCAAACAGGGACGAATATATAATGAACAGTACAACTTTTCATAAGCAATTGTTAGAAACGAGGAGGAGCTAGAAATGGAGATATTAAAAGTTTCAGCAAAATCTAATCCTAATTCCGTAGCTGGTGCACTTGCAGGCGTGTTAAGAGAACGCGGTGCAGCTGAAATTCAAGCAATTGGCGCAGGTGCATTAAATCAGGCCGTTAAGGCAGTAGCGATCGCGCGAGGATTCGTAGCACCGAGCGGAGTTGATCTCATTTGTATTCCTGCGTTTACGGACATTCAAATTGATGGGGAAGAGCGGACAGCAATTAAGCTTATTGTTGAGCCGCGTTAATACACATAAACCTGTTTGCTTGCATAGCAAACAGGTTATTTTTATCATATGGGAAAGAGCGAATTTTCGTATGGAGGGGTCGTTGTGCGTATATTTGACGCTCATTGTGATGTTTTATATCAACTATTTTGTGACCAAGATGTATCGTTTGAGCGGAGTTCATCGCTACATGTCACATACGATGGATTGAAGCAGGCCGGTGTAACTGTACAAGGATTTGCGATTTATATTCCGAAACATATCAGACCAGAGTCACGCTTTTTTGTCGCGTTAGAGATGATTGATGATTTTTACGAGAAAATTGTGTCGCAACCGAATATGAAAGTGGTTCGCTCAAAAAAAGAAATCGATCAACTACAACCGAATGAAATTGGAGCGATGCTCACATTAGAAGGATGTGAAGCCATAGGAGAAAGTTTAACGCAATTACGCACACTTCTTCGCCTTGGTGTTCGCTCTGTTGGTTTAACTTGGAATGATGCGAATATGGTAGCAGACGGTGCTCTAGAGCAACGTGGGGGAGGGTTGACGAAATTCGGAAAAGAAGTCGTTCAACTATTAAATGAACAACAGTGTTGGACGGATGTATCTCATTTAAGTGAGCGAGCGTTTTGGGATGTTATGGAATTAGCTCAATATCCGATTGCTTCACATTCGAATGCATATACGCTTTGTCCGCATCCTCGCAATTTGCGTGATGATCAAATTCAAGCACTTATTAAGAAAAACGGAGTCATCGGTGTGACGTTTGTTCCGCAATTTTTACGTCACGATGCCCATACGACAACGGTGACAGATGTATTACGTCATGTCGATCATATTTGTTCGTTAGGTGGAGAAAATCACATCGGTTTTGGATCTGATTTTGACGGCATTTTTGAAACAGTTGAACAATTGGAAAATGTTTCTTATTATCCACGTTTCATTGATGAATTGTTAAAGCATTTTAAAGAGGAACAGGTAAAAAAATTTTTGTTTTGCAATTTTTATGAGCGAATCCCCCAATAAAATCGGAAGAAAAATTCACATTTTTGTAACAAATATGTTGCAATTTTTTTTCAATAGGGCTAGAATGAAAGCGTTTAGTATATGAAATTTTTCAAAAAATTTATTAAGCGAAATGGTAGAGCTTTTTTTGGAAAAGTGCTACACTTATAATCGTAAAACGTTACGTTACAATTGATGGAACTTTAAAGGGGTGTAAGACATGATTAGTCAACTTTCGTGGAAAGTTGGAGGACAACAAGGGGAAGGTATTGAAAGTACGGGAGAGATATTCTCCATTGCGCTCAACCGACTAGGCTACTACTTATACGGTTATCGCCACTTTTCATCTCGCATTAAAGGTGGTCACACGAACAATAAAATTCGTGTTAGCACGACACAAGTTCGTTCGATTGCCGATGATCTTGATATATTAGTAGCTTTTGACCAAGAGACAATTGATTTCAACTTCCATGAGTTACGTCAAGGTGGGATCGTCATCGCAGACGCGAAGTTTAATCCGACGATTCCGGACGAGTCAAGAGCTACGTTGTATGCGGTTCCATTTACAGATATTGCAACAGAATTAGGAACAGCATTAATGAAAAACATGGTTGCAGTCGGAGCTTCTAGCGCAGTACTCGGTCTCGATATTAGCGTATATGAAGGGGTCGTTCAGGAGATTTTCGGTCGCAAAGGTGAGCAAGTTGTTGCGAAAAATATGGAAGCGATCAGAGCGGGCGCTCAGTTTATGCGCGAACAGCTTGGTGACAACATTCAATTAATGCAGCTTGAAAAAGCAGATGGCAAAAAGAGAATGTTTATGATTGGAAATGACGCGATTGCACTTGGTGCGCTTGCTGGCGGTGCACGTTTTATGGCCGCTTATCCAATTACACCGGCATCTGAGATTATGGAATATTTAATTAAAAAGCTTCCGCAGTTTGGTGGCACGGTCATTCAAACAGAAGATGAAATTGCTGCTTGTACAATGGCTATTGGTGCAAACTATGCGGGTGTGCGTACGTTGACAGCTTCGGCTGGGCCAGGTCTTTCGCTCATGATGGAAGCGATCGGATTAGCTGGAATTACAGAAACGCCGATTGTCATTGTTGATACGCAACGTGGTGGCCCAAGTACAGGTCTTCCGACGAAACAAGAGCAGTCAGATTTAATGGCCATGATTTACGGTACACATGGCGAGATTCCGAAAGTAGTCATCGCTCCGAGTACTGTACAAGAAGCGTTTTACGATATGGTCGAAGCGTTTAACATTGCAGAAGAATATCAATGCCCAGTCATCGTTTTAACAGACTTACAACTTTCGTTAGGAAAGCAAACTGTTGAGCCGCTAGAGTATGACAAAATTGAAATTCGTCGCGGCAAACTTGTCACAGGAGAACTTCCTGAAATTCCAGACAAAGGTTGCTTCAAACGATATGAAGTGACTGAAGACGGTGTATCACCACGCGTATTGCCGGGAATGAAAAACGGTATTCACCATGTGACAGGTGTTGAGCACGATGAAACAGGTCGTCCTTCTGAAGTCGCAGCGAACCGTATTGCACAAATGGATAAGCGTTTACGCAAGTTAAAACATATTCAATTCCCGACACCAGTTCATAAACATGTGAAGCATGAAGAAGCAGATATATTAATTGTCGGATTTAACTCGACGCGCGGGGCGATTGAAGAGGCGATGGAACGATTAGAACGCGATGGTATAAAAGTAAACCATGCTCACGTTCGTCTCATTCATCCGTTCCCGACGGAAGAAATGTTGCCGCTTGTGCAATCAGCGAAAAAAGTTGTTGTTGTTGAAAATAACGCAACAGGACAACTTGCCAACATCTTAAAAATGAACGTTGGACATGCTGAGAAAGTATTTAACGTGTTGAAGTATGATGGCAACCCGTTCTTACCGCACGAAGTTTATACAAAATGCAAGGAGTTGTTTTAAACATGGCGACATTTAAAGATTTCCGTAATAATATTAAACCGAACTGGTGTCCAGGTTGCGGCGACTTTTCTGTGCAAGCAGCCATTCAGCGCGCAGCTGCCAATGTTGGACTTGAACCACATGAACTTGTTGTTGTCTCTGGAATTGGTTGTTCAGGTCGTATTTCTGGTTACATTAACTCATATGGCTTCCATGGTGTTCACGGTCGAGCGCTTCCAATTGCTCAAGGGGTAAAAATGGCAAATCGCGATTTGACTGTTATTGCTGCTGGTGGCGATGGTGACGGATTTGCGATCGGAATGGGGCATACAATTCATGCTATTCGACGTAACATCGACATTACGTACATCGTCATGGATAACCAAATTTACGGATTAACAAAAGGTCAAACATCACCGCGCAGTGAAGTTGGATTTAAAACGAAGAGTACACCACAAGGGTCAGTTGAGCCAGCGTTGTCGATTATGGAAATGGCATTAACAGCAGGGGCAACATTCGTCGCTCAAAGCTTTTCTAGCGATTTAAAAGAGTTGACGCAATTAATTGAAGAGGGTATGAAGCATAAAGGGTTCTCACTCATTAACGTATTTAGCCCTTGCGTCACATACAATAAAGTGAACACATATGATTGGTTTAAAGACAATTTAACGAGCTTAAGTTCAATTGAAGGATACGATCCGTCTAATCGCGAAATGGCCATGCAAACGTTAATGAAACATAAAGGGCTTGTGACAGGGCTTATTTATCAAAATAAAGAACGTAAATCATATCAAGATCTTGTGCCTGGTTATAGCGAAAAACCACTAACTGAAGCGGATTTAACAATGAGTAAAGAAAAATTTGATCAACTCGTTGCAGAGTTTATGTAAGATAGAAAAGAGGGTGGTAGCGGCCATCCTCTTTTTCATGGAAAAAACATTGTTTAAAAGTCCGGAAAATAATATACTATGTTAGTGTGCATCTATGAACAGAAGAAAGGAGAATAACGATGAACGAAAAACAACGTTTACAGTACACAGCACAAATTGAAACAGATCATCCAACGGACAAAAAATCCGCTTTGGATGAAAATTTACAGCGTCTAAAGCAAAAAACGAGTCAAGATTATGAAAAATATTTTTCAACTGTATTTGTTCCCCCATCTTTGAAAGAAGCAAAAAAACGCGGAAAAGAGGAAGTAAAATATCATAAAGATTTTTCTATTCCTGAAGAATTTCGCGGTATGGGGAATGGTCGCAAATTTTACATTCGTACGTATGGTTGCCAAATGAACGAGCACGACACAGAAGTGATGGCTGGTATTTTTATGGCGCTTGGTTATGAACCGACAGATCGCCCTGAAGATGCAAACGTCATTTTGTTAAATACATGTGCGATTCGTGAAAACGCGGAAAACAAAGTATTCGGAGAAATTGGCCACTTAAAGCCATTGAAGCAAAACAACCCTGACTTATTGCTTGGGGTATGTGGCTGTATGTCGCAAGAAGAGTCAGTTGTTAATAAAATTTTAAAACAATTCCAATACGTTGATATGATTTTTGGTACGCACAATATTCATCGTCTTCCGTATATTTTGAAAGAAGCATACATGTCAAAAGAAATGGTTGTTGAAGTATGGTCAAAAGAAGGCGATGTCATTGAGAATTTACCGAAAGTGCGAAAAGGAAATATTAAAGCGTGGGTTAATATTATGTACGGTTGCGATAAGTTTTGTACGTACTGTATTGTTCCATATACACGTGGCAAAGAGCGCAGCCGCCGTCCAGAAGATATTATCCAAGAAGTACGTCACTTAGCCGCACAAGGATATAAAGAAATTACTCTTTTAGGACAAAACGTGAATGCGTATGGAAAAGACTTTACCGATATGAAATATGGTCTCGGTGATTTAATGGATGAATTACGCAAAATTGATATTCCACGCATTCGTTTCACTACAAGTCATCCGCGTGATTTTGATGACCGTTTAATCGAAGTGTTGGCGAAAGGCGGAAATTTAGTTGAGCACATTCACTTGCCTGTACAGTCTGGAAGTAGTGAAGTGTTAAAAATGATGGCGCGTAAATATACGCGTGAACAATATTTGGAGCTTGTTCGTAAAATTAAAGAAGCCATTCCAGGTGTCGCGCTTACAACGGACATCATTGTCGGGTTCCCAAATGAAACGGATGAGCAATTTGAAGAAACGTTGTCGCTTTATCGCGAAGTCGAATTTGATTCAGCATTTACGTTCATTTACTCGCCACGTGAAGGAACACCGGCAGCAAAAATGGTTGACAACGTCCCAATGGAAGTGAAAAAAGAGCGTTTACAACGATTAAATGCATTAGTAAACGAAATTTCTGCGAAGAAAATGAAGGAATATGAGGGACAAGTTGTCGAAGTATTAGTAGAAGGGGAAAGCAAAAACAATCCAGATGTTCTTGCTGGATACACGCGCAAAAACAAGCTTGTTAATTTCGTTGGGCCAAAGTCTGCGATCGGTCAACTGGTGAACGTGCGAATTACAGAAGCGAAAACGTGGACGTTAAACGGAGAAATGGTAGAAGAAGCGATTGAGGTGAAATAACGTGGCGAAATATACGAAAGATGACATCGTACAGAAGGCAAAAGAATTAGCTAAAATGATTGCTGAAACAGAAGAAGTGGAAATTTTTAAACAAGCAGAAGCAAAAATTCATGAAAATGAAAAAGTGCGCACGATGATTGCTAAAATTAAATCGTTACAAAAACAAGCTGTCAACTTACAACATTATGGAAAAATTGAAGCGCTGAAAAAAGTGGAAGCAGAAATTGACGAGGTTTACGAACAGCTATCAGACATTCCAATTGTAGAACAATTTAAACAATCACAAGTAGAAATTAACGATTTATTGCAGCTTGTTGCATCCACCATTTCAAAAACAGTGACAGACGAAATTATTACATCGACAGGTGGCGATGTGTTACGCGGAGAAACAGGTGCCCAAGTGAAACATAGCCATTGCGGTCATTGTCATGAATGAGTCCATTTCATATGGGCTCTTTTTTTATTTTTCGTACATATTTCGAAGAAGTTGCATACAATGAACTATACGGAATGATTGTTTTTTTTTGTACACTTTTATGTTTCCTGTGCATAGGATAAAATGAACAATGCATTTTTGAGGAGGGTTTGTTTCATGTCCCAATACAGAGAAATTATTACAAAGGCAGTCGTGGGAAAAGGACGAAAGTTTACGCAATCGACGCATACCGTTTCCGCGCAACATCGTCCGACAAGCGTGCTCGGTTGCTGGATTATTAATCATCGATACGAAGCGAAAAAAGTGGATCGTAGTGTTGAAATTCATGGAAAGTATGATGTGAACGTTTGGTATTCGTACAACGATAATACGAAAACGGAAGTGCTGACAGAAACAGTATCGTACACAGATGTCATTCCGTTAAAGTATCGTAATGAAGAGCTTATTAGTGAAGAACAAGAAGTGATTGCGCGCGTTGTTCAACAGCCGAATTGTTTAGAATGCACGATTGCTCCAAATGGAAATAAAGTCACTGTGGAAGTAGAGCGCGAGTTTGTTGCAGAAGTCATTGGAGAAACGAAAGTACGCATCGCCGTCGTAGATACATCATCAGACGAGGTAGAGGAAGATATTGATGCAGAATTAGAACAGTTAGATGAAGAGCTTCTTCAAGAAGAAAGCAATAAAAACTAGGAAGTTTATTCTTCCTAGTTTTTATTTTTGATATAATAATTGAAGTCAATATTTTGGGCGTTGGAGGAAAAATCATGGCTTATACACCAATGATTCAGCAATATTTAACAATTAAGTCACAATATAAAGATGCATTTTTGTTTTTTCGTCTCGGTGATTTTTATGAAATGTTTTTTGAAGATGCCATTAAAGCGTCACAAGAGTTAGAAATTACTTTGACAAGCCGCGATGGTGGCGGGGAAGAACGAGTGCCGATGTGCGGTGTGCCTTATCATTCGGCTGCTATGTACATCGAGCGTTTAATTGAGAAAGGCTATAAAGTTGCGATTTGTGAACAAGTCGAAGATCCAAAAACGGCCAAAGGGGTTGTGCGCCGAGAAGTTGTGCAACTGATTACCCCCGGAACAGTGATGGAAGGAAAGCAACTAGAAGAGAAAGCAAACAACTATTTAGCTTCATTAACGTCATTTGAAGATGGTACGTACGGATTTGCATATACGGATTTAACAACCGGTGAAAGTCGTATGACGATGCTTCATTCATTTGAAGATGTACTCAATGAAATTTACTCGATTGGCACAAAAGAAATCGTTGTCGCGACCGAGGACAAAGAGCAATGTCAATCTCTGAAGGAGCGATATGCTCTTACCATTTCGTGTGAAGATGAAACGATGATTCCACCTTCTTGTGAATCGATTGTTTCTCATTTGAAACAAGAAAAATTACTTGTGACGTTTGGAAGGTTATTAAATTATTTAATTAAAACGCAAAGACGGAATTTAGCCCATTTACAGCCTGTAGAGTTGTATGAAGTTGATGCACATATGAAAATCGATGTGTATTCCAAACGAAATTTAGAGTTAACAGAAACGATTCGAACGAAAGGGGAAGCGGGCTCCCTTTTTTGGCTTCTTGATGAAACGATGACAGCTATGGGGGGGCGTTTGCTTAAACAATGGATCGACCGCCCATTATTAGATCGTGAAAAAATTGAACAGCGATTACACATGGTTGAACAACTGCTCATGCACTATTTCGAGCGACAAGAACTGCGCGAATATTTGCGTGGTGTATATGATTTAGAGAGACTAGCTGGGCGTGTGGCATTTGGAAATGTGAATGCGCGCGATCTCATTCAATTGAAAAAATCGTTAAAGCAAGTTCCGTTCATTTCTACCCTTCTTATGAACATGCATGATGAGCATATTCAGTCATTTGCGCAACATTTAGATGCATGCGAGGACCTTGTTCAATTGTTAGAAGAGGCGATTGAAGAAAATCCACCGCTTTCTGTGAAAGACGGTGGAATCATTAAAGATGGTTATAACGAAACGTTAGATCGATTTCGGGATGCTAGTCGAAACGGAAAAACATGGATTGCGCAGTTAGAAGCGAAAGAGCGAGAGTTAACAGGAATTAAGTCGTTAAAGATTGGTTACAACCGAGTGTTTGGATATTATATCGAAGTAACAAAAGCAAATTTACATTTGTTGCCGGAAGGACGATATGAGCGTAAACAAACGTTAGCTAATGCGGAACGATTTGTGACGAAAGAGTTGAAAGAAAAAGAAGCGCTCATTTTAGAAGCAGAAGAAAAAAGTATGGAATTAGAATACGAATTGTTTGTTTCTATCCGTGAACAGGTAAAGCAATATATTGTTCGTTTGCAAAAATTAGCGAAATATATAAGTCAACTAGATGTTTTACAATGTTTTGCAACTGTTAGTGAAAAATATAACTACTGTAAACCTCAGTTTTCTGATGATCGCCGTCTTGTCATTCAACAAGGGCGACATCCTGTTGTGGAGAAAGTGCTAGGATCGAACGTCTACGTTCCAAACGACTGTTATATGGATGCCGAACGAGAAATGCTTCTCATTACAGGGCCAAATATGTCTGGGAAAAGCACATATATGCGTCAAATTGCATTAACAGCCATTATGGCGCAAATTGGATGTTTTGTTCCAGCACAAGAAGCGATATTACCGATTTTTGATCAAGTGTTTACGCGTATTGGAGCGGCTGACGATTTAGTTGCAGGTCAAAGTACATTTATGGTGGAAATGTTGGAAGCGCGTCATGCGATCGTCCATGCGACACAAAACAGCCTTATTTTATTTGATGAAATTGGTCGCGGAACATCCACATATGATGGTATGGCGCTTGCTCAAGCCATGATCGAATACATTCATGATCGCATTGGTGCCAAAACGTTATTTAGTACGCATTATCATGAATTAACAGCGCTTGAACGACGATTGCCGCGTTTAAAAAATGTTCATGTTAGCGCAATTGAAGAAAATGGGACCGTCATCTTTTTGCATAAAATTAAAGAAGGTCCAGCAGATAAAAGTTATGGTATTCATGTAGCCCAGTTAGCGAAGTTACCGTTAGATTTAATTCAAAGGGCGGAACAAATTTTACGTGAATTTGAAACAAATTCAACGGGTGTGGTGAAAGAAAATAAAGAAACGTTTGAGCAGTTAAGTATGTTTGCGGAGCAACATCATGAAGAGCGTTCGAGCGTATCGAAAAAAGAGAAAGAAGTGATCAAGCGCATTCAGTCTCTTCAGTTGCTTGATATGACACCGCTTGAAGCGATGAATAAACTATATGAAATTCAAAAGCTATTAAAATGAAAGGAGGGGAATTGTGGGGAAAATTCGCAAGTTGGACGATGCGTTAGCGAATAAAATTGCGGCAGGTGAAGTCGTTGAACGACCAGCTTCTGTCGTGAAAGAGCTTGTTGAGAACGCGATTGATGCCCATAGCACGATCATTGAAGTAGAGTTAGAAGAAGCGGGATTAGCGAAAATTCGAGTCGTTGATAATGGTGATGGATTAGAGGAGGAAGATTGTTTTTTAGCGTTTGAACGGCACGCAACAAGCAAAATTAAAGATGAAGCGGATTTATTCCGCATTCGTACGCTCGGTTTTAGAGGGGAAGCGTTACCTAGTATTGCCTCTGTCTCGCATTTGGAACTGAAGACGAGCACAGGGGAAGGTCCGGGAACGTTGCTCGTTTTAAAAGGGGGAGAGCTTGTACAAAATGGCCGGACGAGCAGTCGAAAAGGAACGGATATTACTGTTTCGCACTTATTTTTCAATACGCCCGCTCGCTTAAAATATATGAAAACGATTCATACGGAACTTGGACATGTTGTGGATGTGATGAATCGTTTAGCGCTTGCTCATCCACATATTTCGTTTCGATTAACACATAATGGAAAACAACTGTTTTATACGAACGGAAATGGGGATGTGCGGCAAGTATTAGCAGCTATTTACGGATTTGATGTTGCAAAAAAAATGGTTGCGATTCGTGCAGAAACGCTTGATTTTACGATTGACGGCTACGTTGCTTTACCTGAAGTGACGCGTGCTTCCCGTAACTATATGACAACGATTGTAAATGGACGATATATTAAAAACTATCCGTTATATAAAGCGATTGAAGAAGGATACCATACGCTTCTTCCGATTGGACGGCATCCGATCGCATTTTTAAATATCGTCATGGATCCGCTTCTTGTGGATGTGAACGTTCATCCAGCGAAGTTGGAAGTGCGTTTTAGTAAAGAAGGGGAATTAAACGAACTCGTTCAACAAACGATTCGTCAAGCATTTCAAAAAAAGACGTTAATTCCTGAGGTAACGGCACCGCGAGTGGAAAAGCCGAAAACAGAGCAACAAACGTTTTCGTTTGAACATATTGTGAAAGAATCGCATATTGTTCCTCCGCGTACAACGATTTCACATCATGAACAAGGAAAGAAAAAAGAAGAACGAATGGTGTTAGAGGAACGGGAAGAACGTGTTTACGAGAAGGATACGAAGCCGCTTGATGTCGAACCAATCGTTGAAAACAAACATGTGACAGCTGAAACAAATCAAGAGCGCATTCCGCCATTATATCCGATTGGACAAATGCATGGGACGTATATTTTAGCTCAAAATGAAAATGGTTTGTATATTATTGACCAACATGCGGCACAAGAGCGGATCAAATACGAATATTTCCGTGAAAAATTAGCAACCGTTACAAATGAATTACAGCCGTTGCTTATTCCATTGACGCTTACTTATTCATCAAGTGAGTATGTACTTATTGAAAGTTACCGCGAACAGCTGGCTAGTTGCGGTGTGATTTTAGAGCCATTTGGTCATAACAGTTTTATTGTTCGTTCTCATCCTCAATGGTTTCCAAAAGGGGAGGAAGCTACAATTATTGAGGAAATGATTAAGCAAGTATTAACGATGAAAAAAGTAGACATAAAGCAACTTCGCGAAAAAGCAGCAATAATGATGAGTTGTAAACAGTCGATTAAAGCGAATCAATTTTTGCGCAACGATGAAATATTTGCGTTGCTTGAATCGTTGCGTAAAACAAGCGATCCGTTTACATGTCCACACGGTCGTCCGATTATTATCCACTTTTCTACTTATGAATTAGAAAAAATGTTTAAACGAGTCATGTAAAAAGCGGATGTTTTTTCATCCGCTTTCAAATAAAAATTTTTTAAAATGAGATGATAAAATGTACATCGTTTGTCTATAATAAATAAATGTGAATTAGCGTGGAAAGTAGTGGTATTTTATGGGAGAGAAAGTCGTTGTGTTAATTGGTCCAACGGCTGTAGGGAAAACAAAAATGAGCATAGAGTTGGCCAAGCGTTTACATGGAGAAATTATTAATGGAGACTCGATGCAAGTATATAAAGGATTAGATATTGGAACCGCTAAAATTCGTCAAGAAGAAATGGAAGGTGTACCACATCATTTATTGAATATAAAGGAGCCGCATGAGTCTTTTTCTGTTGCAGAGTTTCAGACGCTTGCTCGCTCGCTCATTACAGATATAACAAAACGCGGAAAACTTCCGATCATCGTTGGGGGTACAGGGCTATATATTCAATCGGTGATTTACGATTATCAATTTTCAGATGCACCATCAAATGAAGCGTATCGCCAGTCGCTAGAACAATGTTCACCGATTGAACTTTACGAGCGACTAAAACAAATTGATCCGCTAAGTGCGGAACGTATTCATCCGAATAACGTTCGTCGTGTCATTCGTGCATTAGAAATTTATCATTGCACAGGGAGAACAATGACAGAATGGCTAAAAGAACAAAAAAGAAAACTAGTGTATAACGCAGCACTTATTGGATTGACGATGGAACGTGAAAAACTATATGAACGCATTAATGAACGAGTAGATCAAATGATTGATCAAGGGCTGATTGAAGAAGTGAAACGATTGTATGAACAAGGTTTACGAGACTGTCAAGCGATTCAAGCGATCGGTTATAAAGAGCTATATGCATATTTAGATGGACAAATCACGCTTGAAGAGGCGATCGAACAGTTGAAACAAAACTCTCGTCGCTATGCGAAACGTCAGTTTACATGGTTTCGTAATCAAATGCCTGTTCAATGGTTTGACATGACTGATGATACAATGTTTGAAAGACGAGTAGATGAAATTTCGCATTACATAGAAGGAAAGTTTCACTTTGAGGCGAATATATAGACGTAATGTAGAGAGAAAAGAGGAGGACGAAGTAATGAAAAACACAATAAACATTCAAGATCAGTTTTTAAACCAATTGCGCAAGGAAGAAACGACGGTTACTGTCTTTTTACTCAATGGATTTCAATTGCGTGGTTTAGTAAAAGGATTTGACAATTTTACGGTGTTATTAGAAGTAGATGGAAGACAACAATTAATTTATAAACATGCGATTTCTACGTTTGCACCTCAAAAAAATGTGAAAATTGAAATGGAGTAAGCCAAATCGCTCACCATATCGGTGGGCGATTTTTTTCGTTAGGCATTTGTCACGAAATAGGTGACAACAGCGTATATTGATAAAAGAAGCAACGATGAAGGAGAGGTGACGTCGCCTTGTCAGAGTTGACGATGAAGCAAACAAAAAGTCAAATTAATATCGTGCTTAATGCAAAAAACGTCAATTACTTATCGAAAGAAGAAACGACAAATCGAATTGATTATCATCAACATGCCGTGTTAAAAGAGATTCAAAAAGAACTAGATGAATTAGTTGGGTTAAATGAAGTGAAAAAATTAATTAAGGAAATTTACGCATGGTTATATATTAATAAAGCACGTCAAGCCAATGGATTAAAAGGGAATAAACAATCGCTTCATATGATTTTTAAAGGAAATCCTGGAACAGGGAAAACAACAGTGGCCCGTATTCTTGGAAAGTTATTTTTAGAAATGAACGTCTTATCTAAAGGACACTTTATTGAAGCAGAACGTGCAGACTTAGTTGGGGAATATATTGGACATACGGCGAATAAAACGCGCGATTTAATAAAAAAAGCGCGAGGCGGGATTTTATTTATTGACGAAGCATATTCGCTTGCACGCGGAGGAGAGAAAGATTTTGGAAAAGAAGCAATTGATACGTTAGTAAAAGGAATTGAAGATTTTTCGGATGATTTAGTCGTTATTTTAGCGGGATATCCAGCTGAAATGGATTATTTTTTGTCGTTAAACCCAGGATTACCTTCCCGATTTCCGTTGATGCTCGAATTTCCTGATTACACAACGGAAGAGCTTGTACAAATTGCAAAACAAATGCTTCATATAAGAGAATACGAGCTTACTTCTGAAGCGGAGCGAAAGTTGCGCGAACATATTGAACAACTACTGGCCGGGGGATATCAAAGAAAATTTAGTAACGGTCGCTACATTCGAAATTTGATTGAAAAAGCAATTCGGAAACAAGCGGTACGTTTGTTGCATGAAGGGCGCTATGACAAAAAAGAACTGATGATCATACGAGAGAGGGATTTAGTTGTTGAATAAATAGGGAAGGGAAACCTTCCTTTTTTTATATTAGGAAAAAAGGGTTTCTTTTTTATTTGTAGAATATAATTTGAAAATAAAAAATATTATTTACATGAATAAAAAAGAGAAGGAGGGGTTTGTTTTGTATTTAACGCTTGGTGAAGTGTTTACACAGACGGTAAGAAAGTTTCCGAAAAAAGAAGCGCTCGTGGATGTTCGTACAGGACTTCGCTATACGTACGAACAATGGGCAAAAGAAGTGGATAAACTTGCGAACGCTTTCTTAACAGCAGGGGTGCGAAAAGGAGATCGTGTATCGACCGTGTTATTTAATACGGCAGAGCTTGCGACCGCTTTTTTTGCGTGCGCGAAAATCGGCGCTGTCTTCAACCCGATTAATTTTCGCTTGCGACCAAAAGAAATCGCTTACATTTTAACGGATGCTACCCCAAAAATCGTATTATTTGAACAAGCGGTCGAACCACAAATCACAGCCATCCATCATGACTTTCCACACATTTCTTTTTGGACCATTGACGGACAAGTACCAGCGTACGCTGCTTCTTACCACGAACAAATCCAACATGCAAGCGACGAACTTCCAACCATAGACGTTTCCGAAAATGATTTGTATGCAATTATGTATACAAGCGGAACGACAGGGCGGCCAAAAGGCGTGATGCATCGACATCGCGACATGATTGAACAAAGCTTAATTTGCAATTCGGTCATGCGCATTCGTGAAACAGAGCGTGGGCTTGTTACCGCCCCAATGTTCCATTGCGCAGAATTGCATTGCTGCTTCCTCCCGCGCGTTCACGCGGGCGCAACGAACGTCATCGTTCACCATTTTGACCCGAAACAAGTATTAACCGTCATCGAACAAGAGCGAATTACCGTGTTATTTGCTGCACCGACGATGTGGAATATGCTTTTGCAAGAAAAATTGTCAGATTACGATTTATCCTCACTTCGCATCGGGCTGTACGGAGCGGCTCCGATGGCGCCAGTGCTTGTGAAAGAATGTAAAGAGCGGTTAGGCATTGATTTAATCCAAGCGTACGGCATGACAGAAATGGGGCCAGCTGTAACGTTCTTATATGAAGATGAGCAGTTAACGAAAGCAGGATCTGCCGGACGCGCATGCTTAAACCACGAAATTCGCATCGTCAAACCTCGCGAAGACGGACCGTCTGACCCAGAGGACATATTGCCGCCAAGGGCAGTCGGTGAGATTATCGTCAAAGGCCCATGCATGATGGTCGGCTACTACAACCGCGAAGATGCGACGGAAAAAGCGATGTATAAAGGCTGGTATCATTCTGGCGATTTAGGCTATATGGATGAAGACGGCTATTTATACGTTGCCGACCGCGTCGACGACATGATTATTAGCGGCGGTGAAAACGTTTATCCGCGCGAAGTAGAGGACGTGCTTTATGAACATGAAGGCGTGCTTGATGTTGCAGTGCTTGGCGAGCCGGATGCTTTATGGGGAGAAAAAGTCGTTGCATTTATTGTGAAAAAGGATCAACAGCTTACCGCGGAACAGTTAGAGGCGTTTTGCAAACAAAGCGACAAGCTCGCTCCGTATAAACGGCCGCGTGCCTACTATTTTGTCGACGCGTTGCCACGCAATGCGAGCGGGAAAATCCAAAAATTTTTGTTGCGCGAGCAAATGAAAAACATGGCGCAATCATAGGGTGGTGACAACATGCCAACGTATTTGCACGAAGAACATCATATTTTTCGTGAGGCGTTCCGAAAATTTTTGCAAAAAGAAGCATATCCATTTTATGCTGACTGGGAAAAACAAGGAATCATTCCGCGCGAGTTTTGGCGGAAAATGGGGGAGAACGGGTTTCTTTGCCCATGGGTAGACGAAACGTACGGTGGATTTGGTGCCGACTTTGGCTATTCGGTCGTCATAAATGAAGAATTAGAAAAGGTAGGATCAAGCCTTGTCGGCATCGGCTTGCATAACGATATCGTCGTTCCGTATATCGCATCATATGGAACAGAAGAGCAAAAGAAAAAATGGCTGCCAAAATGCGTGTCTGGGGAGATCGTTACCGCCATTGCGATGAGCGAACCAGGCGCCGGTTCTGATTTGGCGGGCATTTCGACAACGGCGGTGAAACAAGGCGACGACTATATCGTCAACGGACAAAAAACGTTTATTACAAACGGCATTCATGCGGATTTAGTGATTGTTGTCTGCAAAACGAATCCGAGCGCAACCCCGCCGCATAAAGGCATTAGTCTCCTCGTTGTCGAGCGCGCCACACCGGGGTTTACACGCGGTCGGAAACTAGAAAAAGTCGGACTGCATGCTCAAGATACGGCCGAGCTATTTTTTAGCGACGCAAAAGTTCCAGCGGAAAACTTGCTTGGAGAAGAAGGGAAAGGCTTTTACTATTTGATGGAAAAGCTGCAACAAGAGCGTCTCATCGTCGCGATCGCTGCGCAAACAGCGGCAGAAGTGATGTTTGATGTAACGAAACGATATGTGAAAGACCGCACGGCGTTTGGAAAAACGATTAGCCAATTTCAAACGGTTCAGTTTCGGCTCGCGGAAATGGCGACGGAAATTGCATTAGGGCGTGCGTTTCTTGATGATGTCATCGAACAACATATCGCGGGGAAAGACGTCGTAGCGAACGTATCGATGGCGAAATGGTGGATTACGGAAATGGCGAAGCGTGTCGCTTCTGAAGGAATGCAGCTTCACGGAGGATATGGCTATATGGAAGAATACGAGATTGCAAGACGCTATCGCGACATTCCGGTTAGCGCGATTTATGCTGGCACGAATGAAGTGATGAAAATGATCATCGCGAAACATCTTGGGCTTTAGGGGGGATTTTGTTGCTTGACGGAATAAAAGTCATTGATTTTTCCCATTATCTCCCCGATCCATTTGCAAGCCTTCGCTTAGCGGACTTAGGCGCGGAAGTTGTGAAAATTGAGCCAAAAACAGGGGATATGATGCGGAAGCTTACTGATGACTGCATTTTTGAAGCGAACAATAAAAACAAAAAAAGTATTGCGCTAGATTTAAAAAATGCGCAAGATGTGCAAATCGCGCAACAGCTCATCCGCGAAGCGGACGTCGTCATCGAAAGTTTCCGTCCGGGGGTGATGAAGCGGCTCAGATTAAGTTACGAAAATGTGTATGCCTTCAACCCATCGATCGTTTACTGTTCGATCAGCGGCTACGGACAGCATAGTCGCTATGCGTCATTCGGAAGTCATGATTTAAACTATATGGCGTTAACAGGCATGCTCGCTCAATTCAAAGATGAAAGTGGCCGCCCTGTTCATCCAACGATTACGCTTGCTGATTTTATTGGCAGCATCCATGCTGTCGAACAAATTATCGCTGCCTTATATGCTCGCGAGCGAACGGGGAAAGGGAGATACATTGACCTTTCGCTCGTTGATGGCCTACTTTCGATGATGACGAACCACATTGTACTGGAGCATCATACCGGACAGAAAAACGGCATTCCAATATTAGCCGGAACAGTTGTGTCGTACCATTTGTACGAAACGAAAGACGGTCGCTATATGGCGCTTGCGGCGCTTGAAGCGCACTTTTGGCGCAATTTTTGCGCTGCAGTTGGTAAGTTCGAATGGTATGAAGGACATTTATCGGCAGCTTGTGACGATAATCCTTTGTTTCTTGACATGAAGCAATTGTTTCGCGCGAAAACGTTTCAACAATGGATCGCTTTTTCAGAACAAGTCGATTGTTGCTTAACGCCAGTGTTAGAAACGGATGAAGTGAAAGCTCAATTTGCAAATAACGCGTACCGAAAGATGATTCATATCGATAACGACCGAATGGAAGTTGCGACTCGCTATGATGAACATTTTTTCACGAAGCGCACACGTGCGCCAAAAGTCAATGAACACGAACATCTTTTATTGACGAAGGAGAGTGATCGAGAATGATGAACGTTCCATTAAATATTGCGACAATGCTTGAACGGGCAGAGCGGTTTTTTCCGAAAAAACAAGTGATTTCGCGGATGAAGAAAGGGCTTGTCCGCCATACGTATCAAGAAATTGGCGAACGGACGAGAAAACTTGCTAGTGCCTTACGAACACTTGGTGTAAATACGGGCGACCGCGTCGGTACGTTCGCATGGAATCATCATCGCCATTTAGAAGCGTATTTTGCTATTCCAGGCATCGGAGCGGTGTTGCATACGATCAATATTCGCCTGTCACCGCAACATATCGCCTATATTATTAATCATGCGAATGACCGTGTGCTATTGATTGATGACGACTTACTACCGCTCATTGAACGAGTGAAAGACGAAATAAACGTCGAAGCGTTTATCGTTATGACCGATGATCCGACGCTTCCAGAAACGACCCTTTCGCCTGTTTATCATTATGAAGAATTGCTGCAACAAGCTGAGCCGATTTCATTTGTCAAAAATATTGGCGAGCATCACCCTGCTGGGATGTGTTATACGTCTGCGACAACTGGAAATCCGAAGGGCGTATTGTACTCCCATCGCGGCATCGTTCTCCATAGCATGGCGCTAGGGCTTGCTGATAGTGCCGCATTGTCGGAATCGGATGTGGCGCTCCCAGTCGTGCCGATGTTCCATGCGAATGCGTGGGGATTGCCGTTTGCTGCGGTTTGGTTCGGGACGACGCTTGTTATGCCGGGAGCGGCATTTACGCCGAAAATATTGGCAGAACTAATGGAACAAGAAAAAGTGACGCTTGCGGCTGGTGTGCCGACCGTTTGGCTTGGCTTATTGAACGAGTTGGAGAAAGGCTCCTATGATTTACGCAGCGTGACGCGCATTTTATGCGGCGGCTCAGCAGCACCAAAAGGAATGATTCGCGCCTTTGAAGAAAAATACGGCATCCCGTTTGTGCATGCTTACGGCATGACCGAAACGAGCCCGCTTGTCGTCTTATCACGCCTAAAAAGCTACCAGCAGCACGTATCGAACGAAGAAAAATTGGCCATTCGTGCGAAACAAGGGTTTCTTGTCCCTGGGGTAGAAATGAAAGTGATCGGCAAAGACGGCGAAGTAGCGTGGGACGGAACGGAAATGGGCGAACTATGCTTGCGCGGCCCATGGATTGCCGATGAATATTATAACGACGAGCGAAGCAAAGACGCGTTTCGCGATGGGTGGCTATATACAGGTGATGTCGTCACCGTCGATGAAGAAGGATTTATTAAAATCGTTGACCGGACGAAAGACGTTATTAAAAGCGGCGGGGAATGGATTTCGTCTGTCGATTTAGAAAATGCCTTGATGGCGCACGAAGCAGTGTTTGAAGCGGCCGTTGTGGCAGTTCCGCATCCACAGTGGCAAGAGCGCCCGCTTGCTTGCGTTGTAGTAAAGGAAGGGAAAAGTGTGACAAAAGAGGAACTATACGACTTTTTACGGCCGCAATTTGCGAAATGGTGGCTGCCAGATGAAATCGTCTTTATGAACGAAATTCCGAAAACGAGTGTCGGAAAATTTTTAAAAATGAAATTACGTGAACAATTGCGTGATTATTTTACAAACATTCAATAGGAGGGGTTGCGATGGAAATGATTGCGGTGATCGGTGCTGGTTTAATGGGAAGCGGCATCGCCCAATCGCTAGCGATGGGTGGGAAAACGGTTTATCTATACGATATTTCCGATGCTGCCCTTGAGAAAGGAATGAATTCGATTCAAAAAAGCCTTGCCCGTTTTGTCAAAGCAGGCAAATTATCGGAACAAGAGGCAACGGCTGTTCTTGCCCGCATTCAACCTGAAACGAACTTGCACGAAGCAGTAAAAGCGGCGGACGTTGTCATTGAAGCCGTTCCAGAACATTTGCCGCTCAAAAAGCAAGTGTTTGAACAGCTTGACCGCTATGCGAAACAAGAGGCGATTTTAGCGACCAATACGTCGGAATTAAGCGTCACCGCGATTGCCGCAGCGACCAAACGTCCGAGCCAAGTCGTCGGCATGCATTGGTTTAATCCGGCGTCAGTCATGAAGCTCATTGAAATCGTAAAAGGGGTAGAAACATCGGAACAAACGATTGAAGCAATTCAACAACTATCGGAATCCATTGGCAAAGAAACGGTCATCGTAAAAGATATGCAAGGATTTGTGACAACACGGGCGCTTGCGGCGCATATGTTGGAATGCATTCGCATGTATGAAGAAGGAATCGCTTCCGCGGAACATATCGACAAAGCCATTCGCCTTGGTCTGAATTACCCGATGGGCCCGCTTGAACTTGCCGATTTAGTCGGGTTAGATACGATGTTATTTGTCAGTGAAAATATGACAGAAGCATACGGCGACCGGTTCCGCCCACCACAAACGCTTCGCAAACTTGTTGAAGCAGGGCATCTCGGCCGAAAAACAGGAAAAGGATTTTACACTTATCAATGAAAGAAGGGAAAGACATGCGAGAAGTCGTGATTGTCGAAGCGGTACGCACCCCTGTCGGCAAACGAAACGGGGTGTTTCGTGACAAACATCCTGTTCATTTAGCAGCTGTAGTGCTCGATGAAGTCGTCAGACGAGCGGGAATTGAAAAACAGCTGATCGAAGATATTGTGATGGGATGTGTAACGCCGATTGGCGAACAAGGCTACAATATCGGGAGGTTAGCAGCATTGGAGGCAGGCTTTCCAGTGGAAGTGCCGGCGGTGCAAATCAACCGTATGTGCGGCTCCGGACAGCAAGCGATCCATTTTGCCGCTCAAGAAATTAAATCAGGCGATATGGAGATGACGATCGCTGCTGGCGTCGAAAGCATGACAAAAGTGCCAATTTTAAGCGACGGAAACGAGCGAACGATTCCAGCATCGCTCCATGAAAAATACGAATTTGTTCACCAAGGCATTTCTGCGGAATTGATTGCTGAAAAATACGGATTGACGAGAGAACAATTAGATGAATATGCGTACGAAAGCCATCAACGGGCACTTCGAGCGCAAGCGGAAGGTCGTTTCATGGAAGAAATGGTGCCCATCAACGGACTTGATAAAGACGGCAATGACATCATCGTGACAGCCGATGAAGGACCGCGCCAAGATACATCGCTTGAAGCGCTAGCGGCGTTGAAGCCCGTTTTTAAACAAAACGGGAAAATTACTGCCGGCAATGCGAGCCAAATGAGCGACGGCGCAGCCGCTGTGCTATTGATGGAGCGCGAAACAGCGCTTCGCCTCGGTTTGAAGCCAAAAGCAAAAATCGTTGCCCAAACAGTCGTTGGCTCCGACCCGACGTACATGCTTGACGGTGTCATTCCGGCGACAAAAAAAGTATTGCAAAAAGCGAACCTCACGATTGACGATATCGACCTTGTCGAAATTAACGAAGCGTTCGCGCCTGTCGTCCTCGCTTGGCAAAAAGAAATCGGTGCCCCGCTTTCGAAAGTAAACGTCAACGGTGGCGCCATCGCCTTAGGTCACCCGCTCGGCGCAACGGGCGTCAAACTCATGACATCGCTCGTTCACGAACTCGAACGACGAAAGGGGCGCTACGGCTTGTTAACCATTTGCATCGGGCACGGCATGGCAACCGCGACCATTGTGGAGAGATGGGAAGGATAAAAAAGCAGGAGCCTCCTTTGAGGTCTCCTGCTTTAGTTGTTTGTTTTTAACGATTTATTCGGCAATTTCCAGTTGTACGTATACGATAAAATGCGCAATGCTGCAACGACAATAAACAATACATACAAGCTAATTGGAGAATGTGCGATGCCGGTTCCGACCGCAACGCCCGCTAAAATCGCCCAAACAGCATAAATTTCATCACGCAATACGAGAGGTTTTCTTCCTGCTAATACATCGCGAATCATTCCGCCTCCACTTCCAGTCAATACAGCAGCAACAATGACTGCACTTAACGGGCGATTCATTTGAACAGCATATAATGCTCCTTGAATGGCGAAAGCTGACAACCCGAGAGCATCAAAAAAGTTTCCCCAACGTTGCCAATGTGGTAGCATTTTGTGTGGAAACAAATAGACAATAGTCATCGCGATAAACGCGATGAAAAAAAGAGTTTGTTGTTGCCAAAGAACAGATACCGGTACACCAATTAATACGTTGCGCACAGCACCGCCGCCGAATGCAGTTACAATTCCGAGAATGTATACACCCAAAATATCGTACTCCTCTTCCATAGCGACAATCGCTCCGCTAATCGCAAAAGCAATCGTACCGATCATACTTAATACTTCCCAAGTCATCATCGCAATCCTTTCTGTTATGTAACATTACGTTAAAATTTTATGTATAAAATATAAAAAAATCAATGATCATTTTTCAGACATAGCGCTTTTAAATTAGATTTGTTATGATGAGAACAGATGTTCAATAGGAAAGAGGGGAAATATGGAAAAGGAACGAGTCATTATTGTTGGATGCCAATTGCCACATGTGGATGATGAACGATTTTCGTATTCGCTAGAAGAGCTTGCTTCACTCGTTCATACAGCAAATGGCGAGGTAGTCATTACCCTTACGCAAAAACGGGACACGATTCACCCGGCTACATATATCGGAAAAGGAAAAGTCGACGAGCTAGTGCGTCTTGTCGAACAATTTGAGCCAGATGTCGTCATTTTTAATGACGAACTTTCGCCAAGCCAAAACCGTAACTTAACAAAGTTGTTAAACGTACGCGTCATTGACCGAACGCAGCTTATTTTAGACATTTTCGCAAGCCGCGCGCGCTCCAAAGAAGGAAAATTGCAAGTCGAGCTTGCCCAACTGCAATACATTTTGCCGCGCTTAAGTGGACAAGGCGCACAACTTTCCCGATTAGGCGGTGGAATTGGAACGAGAGGGCCGGGGGAAACGAAGCTTGAAACAGACCGCCGTCATATTCGCCGCCGTATCGATGAGATTAAGGCCCAACTAAAAGTCATTGTTGAACATCGCGAACGCTATCGCGAGCGGCGGAAGAAAAACGCGGTGTTTCAAATCGCGCTCGTCGGCTATACGAACGCTGGCAAATCAACGCTTTTTAACCGCCTAACGAACGCGGATGCTTTTGAAGAAAATTTACTGTTTGCTACACTAGATCCGCTCACAAGAAAACTTGTGCTGCCAAGCGGTTATACCGTGCTGTTGACAGACACGGTCGGCTTTATTCAAGACTTGCCGACAACGCTCGTCGCGGCGTTTCGTTCGACGCTAGAAGAAGTGAAAGAAGCCGATTTTATTTTACATATTGTCGATTCATCGAATCCGGATTATATTCAACATGAACAAACAGTTTATCGCTTGCTTGAAGAATTGGAGGCGACGACGATTCCAATTGCGACGGTTTATAACAAACGAGACATTGTCCTTCCAAGTTTTGTCCCAAGCCCGAAAACCGATTATATGTTAGTGAGTGCGTTCCATGAACAAGACGTTCAAAACTTGCGCCAATTTATCGAAGAAAAAATAACTGAAGCAATGGAGCGTTACGACGTGACGATTCCAGCGTTTGAAGGAAAATTGCTTGCACAGCTAAAAGCAGAAACGATTGTGCGACACATGCACTGCAACGAACAAAGCGCCATGTATGAATGCAGCGGCTACTTATTGCGAGAACATCCACTTTTGTTACAACTAAGAACATATCAAAAATAGAAAGGGTTTTTTTATGTTTCAACATTTAACACATGGAGAAATGATTTCTGCACTCGTTAAAGAAATTGAAGCACAAATTGCGCCGATTCATCGGGCGATTGACGAGCGCATTGACTACAATCAATATCGCGTATTACAAAGCTTTCGCCGTCATCAAGTAAGTGACGCACATTTTATTCCATCGACAGGATATGGCTATGATGACTTAGGACGCGATACGCTTGAAAAAGTGTATGCAGACGTATTCGGTGGGGAAGCGGCGCTCGTTCGTCCACAAATTATTTCTGGTACGCACGCCATTACAATTGCTTTATTCGGCATTTTACGTCCAGGCGATGAACTTTTGTACATTACAGGCAAACCGTACGATACGCTAGAAGAAATCGTTGGTATTCGCGGTAAAGGAATTGGTTCGTTAAAAGAGTTTCATATCGGCTACAACAGCGTACCGCTTACAAACGAAGGAAAAGTCGATTTTGCAGCGGTCAAACAAGCAATCAATGAACGAACGAAAATGATCGGCATTCAACGCTCTAAAGGATATGACCCGCGCCCGTCGTTTACAATTGCTGAAATCAAAGAAATGATTGATTTTGTAAAAGCAATCAAACGAGACGTTGTCGTTTTTGTCGATAACTGTTACGGGGAGTTTGTCGAAGAGCAAGAGCCTTGCCATGTTGGCGCTGATTTAATCGCTGGTTCGCTCATTAAAAATCCTGGGGGTGGATTAGCGAAAACAGGAGGATATCTCGTTGGTAAACGCGAATATATTGAAATGTGTGCATACCGTATGACATCACCAGGAATCGGGGCAGAAGCGGGGGCCTCGTTATACAGTTTGCAAGAAATGTATCAAGGTTTTTTCTTAGCGCCACATGTCGTCGGACAAGCGTTGAAAGGGGCGGTCTTTACGGCGGCGATGCTCGAACGCATCGGCATGAATACGTACCCGACATGGAATGCTACACGTACAGATTTAATTCAATCGGTACAATTTGACGATGCAGAGCAAATGATTGCGTTTTGTCAAGCGATTCAATTTGCCTCACCGGTCAATGCGCACTTTACCCCATACCCGAACTATATGCCAGGATATGAAGATGACGTCATTATGGCGGCAGGCACATTTATTCAAGGGGCAAGTATTGAGCTATCGGCTGATGGACCCATTCGCCCGCCATATGTTGCATACGTACAAGGGGGACTGACGTATTCGCACGTTAAAATTGCTATTTGTATCGCTATTGATCGGTTGCTTGAGAAACAATTAATTCAATTATAAAATATTTTCAGAAAAAACATGTGATAAAATGTAACATGTTATTGACATATAAAATAACATAGAATAAAATAAAAATACGTATTACGTAAGGAGGGGTCGACATGAATAGTCACATTCGTCGCTCCATGCCGTTATTTCCTATCGGTATCGTTATGCAGTTAACGGATTTATCAGCGCGACAAATTCGCTATTATGAGGAACACGGTCTTGTTTCACCTGCGCGAACAGAAGGCAATCGTCGGTTATTTTCGTTTAATGACGTGGATCGGTTGCTCGAAATTAAAGATTTAATTGAACAAGGTGTTAACTTAGCAGGCATTAAACAAATTTTTGCCTCACGTCAGCAACAGCATGCGAACACCGTACCGCCTGTCGCGCCAAAAGTAGTGAAACAAGATTTATCCGAAGCGGAATTACGCAAACTGTTACGTGCCGAATTAATGGAAGCGGGTCGTTTTAATCGTGCCTCACTTCGTCAAGGAGATATCGCTCGCTTTTTCCATTAAAAATTTATGATTTTACACAAACGATCTTTTTTATTTTGGGGGAGGAATATGTAATGGCTAAGTACACAAAAGAAGATATTTTTCGTATTTTTAAGGAAGAAAATGTAAAGTATATTCGTTTACAGTTTACAGACATTCTTGGCACGATTAAAAACGTCGAAATCCCTGTAAGCCAACTACAAAAAGCGCTCGACAATAAAATGATGTTTGACGGATCATCGATCGAAGGATTTGTCCGTATTGAAGAATCAGATATGTATTTATACCCTGATTTAGATACATTTGTTATTTTCCCGTGGACAGCTGAAAAAGGAAAAGTCGCTCGTTTTATTTGTGACATTTACAATCCAGATGGTACACCGTTTGAAGGATGTCCTCGTTATAACTTAAAACGTGTATTGAAACAAATGGAAGAGCTCGGATTTACAGAGTTTAACCTAGGTCCAGAGCCAGAGTTTTTCTTATTCAAGTTAGATGAAAAAGGAGAGCCGACGTTAGAGTTAAACGATAATGGCGGTTACTTCGATTTAGCACCGACAGATTTAGGCGAAAACTGCCGTCGTGATATCGTATTAGAGCTAGAAGAGATGGGATTTGAAATTGAAGCATCTCACCATGAAGTCGCGCCGGGACAACATGAAATTGACTTCAAGTATGCCAATGCGGTAAAAGCGTGTGATGACATTCAAACCTTTAAACTTGTTGTGAAAACAGTAGCACGTAAACACGGTTTACATGCGACATTTATGCCAAAACCTCTCTTTGGTGTAAATGGCTCGGGCATGCACTGCAACTTATCGCTCTTTAAAAATGGTGAAAATGCCTTTTTTGATCCGAATGGTCAATTGCAACTCAGCGAAACAGCATTGCAGTTTATTGCGGGTGTGTTAAAGCATGCTCCAAACTTTACAGCAGTAACAAACCCAACAGTAAACTCATATAAGCGTCTCGTTCCGGGCTATGAAGCACCTTGTTACGTTGCATGGTCAGCACGCAACCGTAGTCCATTGATTCGTATCCCGGCATCACGCGGTATGAGCACACGTATTGAAGTGCGTAGTGTAGACCCAGCAGCAAATCCATACTTAGCGATGGCTGTATTGTTGGCTGCGGGATTAGACGGCATTAAAAATAAATTGACACCGCCAGCGCCGGTTGACCGAAATATTTATGTGATGACAAAAGAAGAGCGTTTAGAAGAAGGGATTGTTGATTTGCCAGCAACATTGGCAGAAGCGCTACAAAACTTAAAATCAGATGAAGTAATCGTCAACGCGCTCGGCAAACATTTATTTGAACATTTTGTTGAAGCGAAAGAAATTGAATGGGATATGTTCCGCACAGCGGTACATCCATGGGAACGCGAACAATATATGAGCCTTTACTAAAAAAGCTAACGGTTTTTTCCGTTAGCTTTTTTAATGAATTGAACGATATACACCAATCACTTTTCCTAAAATCATCGCATTTGAAACAATGATTGGTTCCATAGATGAATTTTCAGGTTGCAAGCGAATGTGGTCTTTCTCTTTAAAGAAGCGTTTGACAGTTGCTTCGTTTTCTTCTGTCATCGCTACAACGATATCTCCGTTATTAGCCGTTTGTTGTTGACGGACGATCACATAGTCTCCGTCTAAAATACCAGCTTCAATCATACTTTCTCCGACAATTTGTAACATAAATACTTGATCATCTGGTGAGACGAATCGTTCTGGAAGAGGGAAATATTCTTCAATGTTTTCGATTGCGGTAATCGGTTGTCCAGCTGTAACTTTTCCGACGATTGGAACGTTGATGACATTTGTTTTTGGGATGGATTCGTACTCGTCCAAAATTTCAATGGCGCGTGGTTTTGTTGGATCGCGTCGAATGAAGCCTTTGCTTTCTAAACGAGCTAGATGACCGTGAACGGTTGAACTTGATGCTAAACCGACTGCTTCTCCAATTTCCCTCACTGATGGTGGATACCCTTTTGTGCGTACTTCTTGTTTAATGAAATCTAATATTTGTTGTTGTCGTTTTGATAATTTCGCCATTCTTATACACCTCTTCCTTCTCATCTTTGCCCATATTATAACATAATTTTCGTTTTGAATACAAACATAAGTTCGAAAACATAGTTGACACGAACAAAAGTTCCTGTTATTATAAAAACAAACAAATGTTCTGTTTTAGGGGGTAGAAGGTATGGGGAAAATACATTATGTCGTGATGTTTTTATTTAGTGTATTGTTTGTTTGGGCGTTTTTGCACGTCACACAATCGGTTGATAAACAAAAATATGTTGAGATTACTGTGTCAGCTGGTGATACGTTATGGGAGCTTGCGGACAAATACAAACATGAACATCAATTGTCGCATGAACAATTCATTCAATGGGTGATGTCCGTAAACAACCGTTCAGACGAACGATTAATCGTTGGTGAGAAAATTGTCATTCCTGTGTTAAAATCAAATAGCGAAAGTCGGCTTGTTGCGAATAGACCGTAAAGAAAGGGATGACGAATGAACGCCATTATTTATTGTCGTGTAAGTACAACGAAAGAGACACAAGAAACATCATTACAAAGGCAAAAAGAAGAGCTCGAAAAGCTTGCAGCGGAATATGAAATGAATGTTGTCAAAATTATTCAAGAGCAGGCAAGCGGTTATGACATCGAACGAGAAGGAATTATGGAGTTACTTGATACGATCAAGCAACATCGCATTGATGTCGTCCTCGTACAAGATGAGACAAGACTTGGCCGTGGGAATGCAAAAATCGCCCTTCTTCGTTGTTTGCAAAAAGAAGACATTCGGGTGTATACGGTGAGTCATCGAGGAGAACTTCAGCTGTCAGAAGCGGATTCAATGGTGTTAGAAATCATTAGCATTGTAGAAGAGTATCAAAGAAAAATACATAATTTAAAAATTAAACGTGGGATGCAGCGAGCTGTTCAAAACGGCTATCGACCAGAAAACAATTTGCGCAACGTAGGTGAACATGCTGGACGCGATCGAAAAGATGTACCAATTGAAGACATTATTCGGTTGCGTCAAAATCGCTTAACGTTTGCTGAGATTGCTGCAACGCTTCGTTCGTTTGGTTATGATGTATCAAAAGCGACCGTGCATCGACGATACAAAGAATATGAGCAACTTGTCAACAATGAAAAATTTTTGTATGATGGTACGAGCGAGAAGTAAATACAAAAGGATGAGGCTAAATGTTATCTTCTGAAAAAATAGCAAGAATTAATGCGTTAGCTAAAAAAGCAAAAATGGAAGGTCTTACGGCTGAAGAAAAACAAGAACAGCTTCAACTTCGCACAGAGTATATTGCTGCGTTTCGTGCGTCGATGATCGAAACATTGCATCATGTAAAAGTCATTGACCCAAACGGAAATGATGTCACTCCAAAAAAATTAAAAGATAGTAAGAAAAAACGACTGCATTAATATGCGTATGATGGAGAACATACTGATAGATGTTCTCTTTTTTCGTCAGTTTGTCAAAAAAAATGTTGTGAAGCATTGTACATTTTACGAACTTTTCTATATCATAAAAGATGAGAATGTTTGCAAACGAAAGGATGAAGATGATGACACACTCTATTGAACAATTATCGATTGCAGCAATTCGTACGTTGTCGATTGATGCGATTGAAAAAGCAAATTCAGGTCACCCAGGAATGCCAATGGGAGCTGCACCAATGGCGTATACATTGTGGACAAAGTTTATGAACCATAATCCGCGCAATCCAAAATGGTTCAATCGCGATCGTTTTGTATTATCAGCAGGACACGGCTCGATGCTATTGTATAGCCTGCTTCATTTAAGTGGCTATGACGTTACAATCGAAGACATTAAACAGTTTCGCCAATGGGGAAGCAAAACACCAGGCCATCCGGAATACGGTCATACACCAGGTGTAGAAGCGACGACAGGACCGCTTGGGCAAGGAATTGCGATGGCTGTCGGAATGGCGATGGCGGAACGTCATTTAGCAGCTACATACAACAAAGACCGGTTCGAAATGATTAACCACTTTACATATGCGATTTGTGGTGACGGCGACTTAATGGAAGGAGTTTCTGCAGAAGCTGCTTCGTTAGCTGGTCATTTAAAGCTTGGACGTCTCATCGTTCTTTATGATTCGAATGATATTTCACTTGATGGCGAATTGAATCTTTCTTTCTCAGAAAGTGTAGAGCAACGGTTCAAAGCGTACGGTTGGCAATACATTCGTGTACAAGACGGCAATAACATTGAAGAAATTGCTCAAGCGATTGCTGAAGCTCAAAAAGATTTACAACGTCCAACATTAATTGAAGTGAAAACAACGATTGGTTATGGCTCACCAAACAAAGCAGGAACAGCAGATGTGCACGGTGCTCCACTTGGAAAAGATGAAATTAAGTTAACGAAAGAAGCGTATAATTGGACGTTTGAAGAAGACTTTTACGTTCCGGATGAAGTGTATGCTCATTTTGAAAAAGTAGTGAAAGAAGCGGGAGAGAAAAAAGAAGCGGAATGGAACGCTTTATTTGCTGAATATGAGAAAGCGTATCCAGACTTAGCAAAACAATTACGCATGGCGATTGATGGTAAACTTCCTGAGGATTGGGAAAAAGCATTGCCGGTATATGCAGAAGGAAAAAGTTTAGCAACACGCGCTTCTTCTGGGGAAGTATTGAATGCCATCGCAAAAGTTGTACCGCAATTTTTAGGTGGATCTGCGGACTTAGCCGGTTCAAACAAAACATTAATTAAAGGTGCAGGAGACTTCTTGCCGGGTAGCTATGAAGGTCGCAACATTTGGTTTGGTGTCCGTGAATTTGCGATGGGGGCTGCGCTAAATGGCATGGCACTTCACGGCGGTGTGAAAGTATACGGCGGTACGTTCTTTGTCTTTTCGGACTATTTACGTCCAGCCATTCGACTTGCTGCGCTGATGGGATTGCCTGTCACATATGTATTTACGCATGATAGCATTGCTGTCGGTGAAGATGGTCCGACGCATGAGCCAATTGAACAACTAGCCTCCTTACGAGCAATGCCAAATGTATGTGTCATTCGTCCAGCAGATGCAAATGAGACAGCTGCTGCATGGCGCTTGGCTGTAGAATCTACAGATCGCCCGACTGCTCTTGTGTTGACACGTCAAAACCTTCCTACGCTAGCAACGACAGCTGAGCGCGCTTATGAAGGGGTGAAAAAAGGAGCATATGTTGTTTCTGAAGCCCAAGGAGAAGTACAAGCATTATTGTTAGCATCTGGTTCAGAAGTTAGCTTAGCTGTAGAGGCACAGAAAGTGTTAGCAAATGAAGGGATCCATGTTTCAGTTGTAAGCATGCCTTCATGGGATCGTTTTGAAGCGCAAACAGCTGATTACAAAGAAAGTGTGATTCCGAAACATGTGAAGAAACGCCTTGCAATTGAAATGGGCGCATCTCTTGGTTGGGAGCGATATACAGGAGATGAAGGAGAGATTTTAGCAATCGATCGCTTCGGGGCTTCTGCACCGGGAGAAAAAATTATGCAAGAATATGGATTTACAGTGGAAAATGTCGTTGCACGTGTCAAAGCATTACTAAATAAATAATAAAACGGGGAGCGCATCTCCCCGTTTTATTATCGAATAAAGATTTTTTACTGAACATATTGTACAAACCGTCATTGTTTAGTATAGTGTAATGTAGACAACATGAAGGAGGAAAAAATATGTGGGAAATGATTTTAGTAGGCATTGTAGCGCTTGCTGCCGGCGTTGCGCTCGGATTTTTTATTGCGCGTAAAACAATGATGAACTACTTGAAGAAAAATCCACCGATTAATGAACAAATGATTCGAATGATGATGATGCAAATGGGTATAACTCCATCCCAAAAGAAAATCAATCAAATGATGAAAGCAATGAACAACCAATTAAAATAAAAGGCAAGGCACTCGCGATGAGTGTCTTTTTTAGCACAGAAAGAAGCAGTTGCTCATATTTGTATTTTTTGATAAAATATAGGCAAACGAAGAAGAAATGGAGTGCCAAACATATGGACATTCAACTATTTGTTGCGTTTGGGGCGGGTGTACTTTCGTTTATTTCCCCATGCTGTTTGCCGCTTTATCCAGCCTTTTTATCATATATCACAGGAATGTCGGTTAGCGATTTAAAATCCGATTATGCGTTGTTGCAAAGAAGAAGTTTGTTACATACGTTATTTTTTTTGCTCGGATTTTCATTTATTTTTATTGCTATCGGTTTTGGTACGTCGGTGCTCGGACAATTTTTCCATACATACCAAGATCTCATTCGTCAAATTGGTGCAATATTGATGGTGTTTTTCGGGTTTGTCATTATCGGCATTTTTAAACCGAAGTTTTTAATGACTGATCGTCGTTTGTCCTTTCAATATCGTCCATCTGGTTACATCGGTTCTTTTCTTATTGGCATGGCATTTGCTGCTGGTTGGACGCCATGTACAGGTCCAATTTTAGTATCCGTTATCGCCTTAGCAGCAACAAATCCAAGTTTAGGCGTTGTTTATATGACAGCTTACTCACTTGGCTTTGCTTTGCCATTTTTGCTCTTGTCTTTTTTTATCGGAAAAATGGGTTGGATTCGAAAACATCATGTCAAGTTAATGAAAATCGGCGGATATGTCATGGTAGGGATGGGTGTCGTATTATTTTTTGATTGGATGACGAAAATTACTATTTATATGACAAATATATTTGGTGGTTTTACAGGTTTTTAGTTTTGAAGGGTGTGGAGGGAAAGAAAATGGCAAGAGTTTTAATTGTGGATGATGCGAAGTTTATGCGCATGACGTTAGCGAATATTTTGAAAAAAGCAAATCATGAAGTTGTCGGGGAAGCAGAAAATGGAAAAGAAGCTGTTGATTTTTACATGGAGTTAAAGCCAGACGTTGTGACGCTTGATATTACGATGCCGGTGATGAGCGGACTTGAAGCGGTAAGGGAGATTAAGCAACGCGATCCGCATGCGAAAATTATTATGTGCTCAGCTATGGGACAACAAAAGATGGTCGTTGAAGCCATTGAAGCAGGGGCGCTTGATTTTATCGCAAAACCATTTGATGAAAGCCGTGTGATTGAAGCGATTCAACGTGTGTTGCAGTAAAAAAGAGAGGGAGATTCACTTTGGCCATTTTTAGTTCGGTATTTGCTGTATTGATGGCTGGACTTGTTTTTTTTATTCGAATGAAAGCGGCAGAAAAACCGACAAACGCTAAAAAAATTATATTACCGCCTATTTTTATGAGCACAGGTGCATTGATGTTTGTGCATCCGATGTTTCGGGTAACGGCGCTTGAATGTGGAGAGGCCATTTTCATCGGGGCACTTTTTTCTATTTTGTTAATTAAAACATCTTCGTTTGAAGTTCGAGGCAAAGAAATTTATTTACAACGCTCCAAAGCGTTCGTTTTTATTTTTGTTGGTTTAATTGTATTACGTTTAGCTCTAAAAACATATTTAAGCCGCACCATTGAGTACGGAGAGCTTGCCGGAATGTTTTGGATCCTCGCTTTTTCGATGATTGTTCCTTGGCGAGTGGCGATGTATGTATCATATCGTCGTCTTCAGCGCGAAATAACGAAAAAAAAGCTAATCAACGAAGGGTGATTAGCTTTTTTTCATTAGTAGATGTTCGTATTTTGTAAAATCAATTTGTTTTTCTCGAAGAGCTTTAATTAAAAATTTATGGTCGCGTTTTGGTGTGGCGAGAATATAGCCACGAACAACTAAATCTTCTGTAATCCGATCCGCTTTTTCTTGTAACGCTAACTCTCCGATTTTACCAGCGATTTTTTGACGAGCTACATCTCGAAACAGTTCAGGAACAGGACGAACTAAATCTTCGAGCAACGCTTTTTCTTTTTCAGACCATAAATGGCGTGTTTGTTCAATGTAATATTGCTGCCAATCTAATTCGGATTTCCCGTCTTCTTTCGGCAGTCGTTTTAAAAATTTCCGAAACATAAAAAAGCCACCGATTGACATCGTAACAAGGAGAAAAACGACCCAAAATAAAATAAACCATAAAAACCAACCTGTTAGCATACATTCCACCTCAACATTTATTATGTAAAAAAATAAGAGCGGAATCAAGAAAAAGAGCTGACGTTGCGTCAGCTCTTTTACATATCGTGACTTGAGTTATGCTTTTGACGAGTATGATTTTGATTTTTTACTTTTTTCGATCCACTAAGCGGTTCTGGTTGTCCTGGGTTATCTCCTTTTGGAGCATTTTTTCGCATATCTTTGCTTGTATTTTTGTTCATATCATACACTCCTTTCCTTCATATGATGGCATGGTGGATGAGATTTATGCATATTTCGCTCATGAATAGGCACGATAAATATTAAAAAGAGAGGAAGTGAATGAGATGCCTTATCATAAAAATAAGCAACAAGCGTTTGAAGCTGCCCAACAAGGAACAATGGAGGCGAAAGAATGGTACGATCATCTTGTGAAAAGTGATGCAGATTACGGAAGTCAATTGCATCATTTAAAACAAGAAGTAAACGAAGCGTTTGAGCAAATTAATAATGCACTTGAAGTAGCTTCTGAAAAACAGCGCAAACAGCTTGAACAATTTCGCGATGATTTGCAAGCGATTGTGGAGGAAGTAAATATGTATGAATAATCCCGCTTCAAGCGGGATTATTGATTTTTCTTACGTTTTTTATTATTTTGTTTTTGAGCTTCTGTCAGTGGCTCGTTCGAGAGCTCTTCATTGTAGCCCGCACCTTTTCCTTGGGCGCTTGCATCATTCATGTCAGGAATGACATGATTTGCTTTTCTTTTTACCATCTTTTTTCACCTCCTACAACTATTGTTGGAAAGAGAGCAAAAAAATATGCATTTATCTGAAACTTATAAACAATTATTATTTACTTATGTAGAGCATTGTATTAAGATAAAAGCGTAGGAATTTTGTGGGTTTGGGAGAAGATGACTTGTTAGAAGGGGGTAATACATAATGGTGAAAAATGATGTATTTCAAGCGCGTTCCACATTTGAAGTAAACGGGAAAACATATCATTATTATCGCTTACAGGCGCTTGAAGAAGCAGGAATTGGAAATGTATCACGTCTTCCGTATTCGATTAAAGTACTTCTTGAATCAGTACTTCGTCAAGTTGATGGACGTGTCATTACAAAAGAGCACGTTGAAAATTTAGCGAAATGGGGAACGAGCGAACTAAAAGATGTAGATGTTCCATTTAAACCATCTCGCGTTATTTTGCAAGACTTTACAGGTGTTCCAGCTGTCGTTGATTTAGCTTCGATGCGCAAAGCGATGGCGGACATCGGTGGAGATCCGTATGAAATCAACCCCGAAATTCCTGTCGATCTTGTCATTGATCACTCTGTCCAAGTTGATAAGGCTGGAACAGAAGATGCGCTCGAGTACAATATGAATTTAGAGTTTGAGCGTAATGCAGAACGCTATAAGTTTTTGAAATGGGCACAAAAAGCGTTCAGCAATTATCGTGCTGTTCCGCCAGCAACAGGTATTGTGCATCAAGTGAACTTAGAGTATTTAGCGAATGTGGTACATGTCGTTGAAGGAGAAAACGGTGAATATGAAGCGTTCCCAGATACGCTTGTAGGTACTGACTCTCACACGACAATGATTAACGGCATTGGCGTACTCGGTTGGGGTGTTGGTGGTATTGAAGCGGAAGCAGGTATGCTTGGACAACCTTCATACTTCCCGGTACCAGAAGTCATCGGTGTACGCTTAACAGGAAAGTTACCAAACGGTACAACAGCAACAGATCTTGCGTTAAAAGTGACACAAGTACTTCGGAAAAAAGGGGTCGTCGGCAAGTTTGTTGAATTTTTCGGTCCAGGTGTGGCAACATTGCCGTTAGCAGACCGTGCCACAGTAGCAAACATGGCGCCTGAGTATGGTGCAACGTGCGGTTTCTTCCCAGTCGATGCAGAAGCGCTTGATTACTTGCGTTTAACAGGCCGTAATGAGCAGCATGTTCAAGTCGTTGAAGCATATTGCAAAGCTAACGGTTTGTTCTATACACCAGATGCGCAGGAGCCTGTATTTACAGATGTTGTTGAAATTAACTTATCAGAAATTGAACCAAATCTTTCTGGACCAAAACGTCCACAAGATTTAATTCCGCTTTCAAAAATGAAAGAGTCGTTCCGTCAAGCAGTAGTTTCTCCGCAAGGAAACCAAGGTTTTGGCTTGACAGAAGCGGATTTGGATAAAGAAATGACAGTCACGTTAAACGGCGAAGAAGTAAAAATGAAAACAGGTGCGATTGCGATCGCTGCCATTACAAGCTGTACGAACACATCGAACCCATATGTGTTAATTGGGGCAGGTTTAGTCGCGAAAAAAGCAGTGGAAAAAGGATTAAAAGTTCCGAAATACGTAAAAACATCGCTTGCACCTGGTTCAAAAGTCGTCACAGGATACTTAAAAGATTCAGGACTTCTTCCTTATTTAGAACAAATTGGATTTAATATCGTTGGTTACGGTTGTACGACATGTATCGGTAACTCTGGTCCACTTGCTCCAGAGCTTGAAAAAGCGATTGCAGAAAATGATTTGCTTGTGACGAGTGTATTATCGGGTAACCGAAACTTTGAAGGACGCATTCATCCGCTCGTCAAAGGTAACTATTTAGCATCACCACCGCTCGTTGTGGCATATGCACTTGCTGGAACCGTTGATATCGACTTATTAAATGAGCCGATCGGTAAAGACCAAAACGGAAATGACGTGTACTTTAATGATATTTGGCCGTCTACAGAAGAAGTGAAAGAAGTCGTAAAACAAGCGGTGACACCGGAATTGTTCCGCAAAGAATACGAGCGAGTATTCGACGATAACGCCCGTTGGAATGCGATTGAAACGACGGACGAGCCACTTTATCAATGGGACGAAAATTCAACGTATATTCAAAACCCTCCATTCTTTGAAGGGTTATCACCAGAAGTGGAGGAAGTGAAACCACTTACTGGATTACGAGTAGTTGGTAAATTTGGTGATTCTGTCACGACAGACCATATTTCTCCAGCTGGATCGATCGGTATAAATACACCAGCAGGACAATACTTAATTTCTAAAGGTGTTGATCCGAAAGACTTTAACTCGTATGGTTCTCGTCGTGGTAACCATGAAGTGATGATGCGAGGTACGTTTGCTAACATTCGTATTCGTAACCAAATTGCCCCTGGTACAGAAGGTGGCTATACAACATATTGGCCAACAGGCGAAGTCATGTCGATTTACGATGCTTGCATGAAATATAAACAAGACGGTACAGGACTTGTTGTTATTGCTGGAAAAGATTACGGCATGGGAAGTTCGCGTGACTGGGCAGCAAAAGGAACATATTTACTTGGCATTAAAACGGTCATCGCTGAAAGCTTTGAGCGTATTCACCGTTCCAATCTTGTGCTTATGGGTGTGTTACCACTTCAATTTAAAGAAGGGGAAAATGCCGAAACGCTTGGATTAACGGGCAAAGAAGTATTTGAAGTACACATCGATGAACATGTAAAACCGCGTGACTATGTAAAAGTTACAGTAACAGACGAACAAGGAAACAAAAAGGAATTTGAAGTACTTGTACGCTTTGACAGCGAAGTGGAAATTGATTACTATCGCCATGGCGGTATTTTACCGATGGTATTGCGTGAAAAATTAAAACGATAAGAAGAGAGCAGATCGCTCTCTTCTTTATTTTTTGTTTGTTTTTTTCGCCGCATTTTCTAATGCGCTTTTTGGATCTGGGGTAAATGTGGCATCATATCCTTGTGGATTGACACTTGGAGCGTTTTGGCCGCGATTTCTTCCATTATTTTTGCTCATGACGTCCACCTCCTGTGCATATTGTATCCGTCTTTTCGAAAAATATATGCAAGGAGGCAAGGACATGAATCGAGCCATTCAAACAGCATTATGTACAATTGCGTTAGCACAATTTTTAAAAATTCCATTGGCGAAAAGAAAAACAAAAAAATGGGATTGGTCACTGTTTTTCGAGACAGGTGGTATGCCAAGTTCGCATTCCGCGGGAGTTGCTTCACTTGCCACGTATGTTGCTTTAAAAAGAGGAGTGCAGAGCATAGATTTTGCCCTTGCGACCATTTTTGGCTTAATTGTTATGTACGATGCTCAAGGGGTGCGTCATCAAGCAGGGGAGCTAGCTATTCGTGTGAATGAGTTAACTGAAGAGATCGAAAAGATAAAAGGAGCTCCTGATGATGGGAAGCTTGACCGGAAAGAGGAGTTATTGCGTGAACGGCTTGGTCATCAACCTATTGAAGTCATTGGTGGAGCGTTTCTTGGTATTGTTACAGGAGGATTATCTTACGTAATAAGTAGGTGGAAGCGCTCGCTATGACAGGCGAGCGCTCTTTTTCCTTTGCCATATATGTTGAGGGAGTTCAGACAAAACCATCCCTAATAAAATGAGTGCAGCTCCGAATAAGGCAGTCTGTTGAAGACGTTCATCATTCCATATATACGCAGTCAAAGCAGCAAAAACAGGTTCTAGAGCAAAAATTAAAGCAACACGTGTTGGAGATGTATATTGTTGAAAATGCGTTTGAATAAAGAAAGCAATGGTTGTTGCGAATAGTGCGGTGATGAGTAAAGCGCCCCATACATCAAATGTTAAAAAAGTGGAGAGCGGAATAACGGACCAATCTTCGAACAAATACGAACATATAAAACAAACAATTGATACCGTCTGAACTTGAACGGTTGTTAGTAGGACAGCTGAAAATTTTGTTGCATAGATGCTCGTTGAAACGATATGTAATGCAAAAGCAATGGCGCATAAAAAGACGAAGAGATCTCCTTTGTTCATTGACATATCTCCATTTATAGTCAAAAAATATAGCCCACACGTAGCTAACACGCTTCCAATGACAGCATGAAGCGAAGGTTTTTGCTTTAAAATCATAAATGAAAAAAAGGGGACAAGAACAACATTTAGTCCGGTAATGAATCCTGCTTTTGAAGAAGTAGTATACAATAAGCCAATTGTTTGAAGAGCATACCCAAGACATAACCAAATGCCAAGAATAAATCCAGAGAGTATAAGCTGTTTATCTAGCGGTTTTCGTTCAAAGATGAACACCCAAATCCATAGCAGTATGCTTGCGATCGCAAAACGTACGCCATTAAACAACAATGGGGGCAAAAAAGAAACGGCATTTTGAACGACGACAAACGTCGCTCCCCAAACGAATGCAACAAACAATAAACTTAAATCTGCTTTGTATTTCATATTCCTCTCCTTTACAAAAAATGTTGTGCGAGACAGAAGCCTCACACAACATTTTACCATCATTCCATATATTTTGGAGATATTTTTTTTGCGATATATACGAAAGGTGTATCTAACATTGCGACAATCCATTTTAACACATACGTCGTAATAAAAATTTGTATCCAATCGTGAAATGGAAATACACCGAGAAACGCGATCGATGCAAAAACGAGCGTATCGATTAATTGGCTAATCATCGTACTTCCATTATTGCGAATCCAAAGTTGAGAATCGTGCGGAAATTTCTTTTTAAACCAATGAAATAAGTGAACATCAAGTGACTGGCTAATTAAAAAAGCAAGCAAACTGCCAACTGCGATACGTGGCAACAAACCGAAAATCGTTTCTAATGCCGGTTGTGCGAAGTCAGTAGCATGCGGCTTAAATAATAAAGCAAGTTGCATCACGATCGTGAGTGAAATGAGTGTAAAAAAGCCGAGCCATACCGCTTTTTGTGCTTCTTTTTTTCCGTACTTTTCACTTAAAATGTCAGTCACTAAAAAGGCAGTTCCGTACATGACGTTTCCAAGTGTAGCTGTCATACCAAGTAATTCAACCGTTTTAACGACTTGTAAATTAGCGACAACAGTAGAAAAACCGATCCATACGAATAAACCTGAACGACCGAAGAAACGATAAATGAGCAATACAAGTGAAAATGTGACGATAGCAGAAAAAAGACCGAGTATTTCATTGAACATGGTGATCCCTCCTCTGTATGAAAGTATAAAGACACAAAGGATATTATACAATTGAGATCATTTTTTGTCTAAACTGTTATAATAAAATCAAAAAGAAAAGGTGAGCGATGTGAAGGTATTTATGGAGTGGACATATGTAACACCGAAAAAAAAGGAAATGGTGTGGACATCAAAAGAAATGGAAGTGGAAGAAGCTTTCGTTTTTGCGGAAGATATAGAGAAAACGGGAAGAGTAAAACAACTTTTATTTTATGATGCACGTGGTATAGCGTGGACAAAGAAAGAGTTAGCCAAACTAATGAAAGAAATCGAAGCGGATCCGCATGATGTTGTTGCATATTTTGATGGCGGTTTTGATCATGAAACAAAAAAAGCGGGAGTTGGCGTTGTTATTTATTATAAACAAAACGGCGATCCATTTCGCATACGCGCAAATGCGCAGCTAGATGAATTGCAGTCAAATAATGAAGCGGAGTATGCAGCATTCCATTTTTTACTCGAACAGCTTGAACATCTCGGTGTTCATCATTTACCCGTCGTTTTCCGCGGAGACGCACATGTCGTATTTCATCAATTATCTGATGAATGGCCAGTATTTTCAGAAGAGGGGAGATGGATTGAGCGAATTGAGCAAAAAATGAAGAAACTTTGTATTTCACCAATTTATGAACCAATTCGTAGAAAACAAAATGGTGAAGCGCACCAATTAGCGACACAAGCGCTTCGTGGAACGATCATTACGAGTACAATGCGGTTGGGGCGTGAACGATGAATCGAAAAGACGTGTTACTTCGGTTAAATGAGTTGTTTGATACGTATTGCGAAGGATGTTTTGTGAACAGAACATTTCGTAAAGAGTGCGGAAAATCGTATGCGCAATCGTTTTGCATTCAGACATGTACAGTAGGCAAAAAAATACAACAATACGGTCAGTTGCTTGTGAAACAAAAAGTGTAACAAGGTGTCCCGGATGCTCGGGACACCTTGTGGCTACATGTGATTGATCGTCTCAAATAATTGATGATGTGCGTCTGCTAGTTCCTTTTCACATTGTAACAATAATGGATCGTCTTTGTTTGTTTTGGCGCGCGCAATTGCTTCTTTTGCTTGTTCAATTGCCTGTTTTGCATGATCAAACGCATGGTCATCTAAACTCATTGTTGCAGTTGCAACCATTTTTTTTGCTGATTCAACGGCTAAATGTGCATTTTCAATTTTAGTAAATACGCTATCGGACTGAAGATGCGGCTTTTTTGGATTTTGTGTCATTGCTATCCCTCCTCGTTTGTAGTATTTGTGTGAAAGGAGGGGAGTATGTAATGAAAAAAGACCAGCGTTTGCTGGTCTTTTCGTCGAGCTATATATGAATCATCTCAGACGATTATAATTTCACTACGTTTGCAGCTTGAGGGCCACGGTTTCCTTGAACGATTTCAAAAGAAACAGCTTGACCTTCTTCTAACGTTTTGTAGCCTTCACCTTGGATTGCTGTGAAGTGTACGAATACATCGTCTCCGCCTTCAACTTCGATGAATCCGTAGCCTTTTTCGTTGTTAAACCATTTTACTTTACCGTTTTGCATAATACTGAATCCTCCTAATACCTTTTAGCCAATAGGCTAATGAAAAAATTTTTCATATAACGGAATATATCCACAGCAACCAATCGGTGCAGGACATATATTCAGTTAGATGATAATTAGACTATACACGAATGACAAGGAAGAGTCAAGACAAAAAGGCGATTTTTTCAAAAAATTTTTTTAGAGGAGGATTTTTGTAATCAGTGCATAACATTAACAGTAAGGAGTATAGAAAGGGAGTGAGCGGCATGTATCGTGGTCAAATTTGTGGAAAAGAAGTCATCATTAAGTTAAGTAACCATGTACGAAAGCAAAAAGTCGATCAAGAAAAGCTATATCAAACGGTTTTAGCGTTTAGCGAAGCGGCATTTGAGCAGCAGAAAGAACAATTTGGTATTGTAAGCAAACAAGGTTTAATTGTTGCCTCTGTTGAACAGCACGATTTGCCTGTGATTTCGGTAGATTATATCATTCCGTCTCACCATGTATATGATTGAAGCCCAGATCATCCTGGGCTTTCACTATGATAGGTGCTCATGAATTTTTTTATGGAAAAGAATTGTGAAAATATGTATGATCATAAATATATGAGGATAAAGGTGGGAAGGTATGATGATGAAACGATGGACGATTCAAACAACGAAGCGAGATGAGTTTGTAGATGTTACTTCGTTTGTCCAATCATTTGTTACAGAAAGTGGAGTGCAAGAAGGAATTGTTGTTGTTTATTGTCCACATACAACCGCAGGAATAACAATAAATGAAAATGCTGACCCGGATGTGAAACGAGACATGATTCGTCGTTTTGATGAATTGTATCCATGGCATCATGCGCTTGATCGGCATAGTGAAGGAAATACAGCGGCACATATGAAAGCAAGCACGGTTGGATCCTCAGCGCATGTTATTGTCACGAAAGGCCAGTTGCTTCTTGGGACATGGCAAGGCATTTATTTTTGCGAGTTCGATGGACCGAGAACGCGTACATTTTATGTAAAGGTGATGGAAGGATGAACGGACAACGTATTTTGCCCGCTGTACGTTCGATGAAAGATTTTGATAAACTGATCAAAATGAATTACGAATATGGGGTATTTTTAGATATTCATATTGGTATGCTGAAAAGTGTGTATACATACGCAAATGAGCATGGTAAAAAAATGTTTCTTCACGTTGACTTAATTCAAGGATTAAAAAGCGACGAATATGCAACGGAATTTTTATGTCAGCTCGTCAAACCGTATGGATTGATTTCGACAAAAAGCAGTGTAATTACGAAAGCGAAACAAAAAGGCGTGGTCGCGATTCAACGCACATTTATTATTGATTCGAACGCGTTTGAGCGAAGCGTTCAACTTGTAGAAAAAACAAACCCCGATTATATTGAAGTGTTGCCTGGTGTTGTTCCGAAAGTCATTTCTCAACTTCATGAACGAACGGGGAAAAACATTATTGCTGGCGGATTAATAGAAAATGAAACAGAGGTCGAAGCAGCACTTGCCGCAGGGGCTGTTGCTGTAACGACATCAAATGTCGAACTTTGGCGGTATTTTGCTCCGCAACAAATGTATTGACAGCGTTTTCAAAATCAATTAGTCTTATAATTAAGTTCATTATGTTAGTGAGAGAGAGGAGAGACTCACACGCGTTTTTATAAATCGCGGTGTGGGTCTTTTTTTGCAAGGGGGATAGGTGTATGTATATTTTAGCTCTTGATCAAGGGACAACGAGTTCGCGTGCCATTTTATTTAATCAAAAAGGGGAAATTGTGCATATGGCACAAAAAGAGTTTGCACAATATTTTCCTCAACCAGGATGGGTCGAGCATAATCCGAATGAAATTTGGGGCTCTATTTTAGCTGTCATTGCAACAGTATTGTCGGAAGCGGCTATTGAGCCAAAACAAATTGCGGCAATCGGTATTACAAACCAACGCGAAACGACAGTCGTATGGGATAAACAAACAGGGCAGCCGATTTATAACGCGATTGTATGGCAATCACGCCAAACAGCGCAAATTTGTGAACAATTGAAACAGGCTGGATATCATGATGTATTTCATAAAAAAACAGGTTTGCTCATTGACGCTTATTTTTCAGGAACGAAAGTGAAATGGATTTTAGACCATGTTGATGGTGCACGTGAAAAAGCAGAACGAGGGGACTTATTGTTTGGAACAATTGACACATGGCTTACTTGGAAACTGTCTGGCGGAAAAGTACATGTAACTGACTACTCTAATGCGTCAAGAACGTTAATGTTCAACATTTATGAGCAAAAATGGGATGATGAGTTACTCGACATTTTACAAGTGCCGAAAGCGATGTTGCCAGATGTTCGACCATCTTCAGAAATTTACGGACATACGGCACCTTACCATTTCTTCGGACAAGAGGTACCGATCGCTGGAATTGCAGGAGATCAGCAGGCGGCATTATTCGGGCAAGCATGCTTTGAAGAAGGAATGGCGAAAAACACATACGGCACAGGTTGTTTTATGTTAATGAATACGGGTGAAAAAGCCGTTCAGTCAAAACACGGTTTGTTAACGACGATTGCGTGGGGGATGGATGGGAAAGTCGAGTATGCACTAGAAGGGAGCATTTTCGTTGCTGGATCTGCAATTCAATGGCTACGTGACGGATTACGAATGATTAAGGAAGCAAAAGATAGCGAGGCGTATGCAATAAAAGTGCAGTCAACGGATGGAGTATACGTCGTGCCAGCATTTGTAGGACTTGGAACACCATATTGGGATAGCGACGTACGAGGAGCAGTATTCGGCTTGACGCGTGGAACGACAAAAGAGCATTTCATTCGGGCAACACTTGAGTCGCTTGCATACCAAACGAAAGATGTGTTAACTGCCATGGAAGCAGATGCGGGAATTACGTTAAAAACGTTGCGTGTAGACGGCGGAGCAGTCCAAAATAACTTTTTAATGCAATTTCAAAGCGACATCCTCGGTGTGCCTGTTGAGAGACCAATGATTAATGAGACGACTGCACTAGGTGCGGCTTATTTGGCAGGACTTGCAGTTGGATATTGGCAAAGTAAAGAAGAAATTGCGAAGCAGTGGAATATTGATCGCGCCTTTGAACCGAAAATGTCTACTGATGTTCGCCAACATTTATATGATGGATGGAAAAAAGCAGTTCGCACTGCACAAATGTTTAAATGAAAACAAAACCAGCTACCCACTCAGTAACTGGTTTTGTTTTAAAATAAAACTATGTTCTAAATAATCAACAGAAAAATAAAAACTGTCTCTACATGAGGCAGTTTTTATTTTTCTGAAATATGATTGTTTTTGAATGATATGTGAAAAATTATGATAATTTTTGATTAAAATTGAGCGAATTTGATTGATTTTTTGATGATACTTCGGTATGATAAAGATGTAAGCGGTTTAAAAAAGGAGGTGTGAAATTGTTAACACCAGAAAGACATCGCATTATTTTGCAGTTGCTACAGGAAAAAGAAGTTGTAAAGTTACATGAATTTGTTGAAGCAACACAATGTTCGGAATCGACGATTCGACGTGATTTAAGCCAACTAGAAAAAGAAAAAAAATTAAAGCGCGTTCATGGTGGGGCTGCGTTGTTACAACAAAAAAGAGAAGAGTTGAGCGTTTTTGAAAAATCGACGAAAAACATTCATGAAAAACAGCTCATTGGAAAATACGCAGCAAGTCTTATTCAAGATGGTGATTGCATTTATTTAGATGCAGGAACGACAACATTACAGATGATTCCTTATATTGAAGCAAAAAATATCGTCGTCGTAACGAACGGCATTATGCATATTGAAGCACTGTTAGAAAAAGACATTCCAACGTATCTTGTTGGTGGACTAATTAAGAAAAAAACGAATGCGTTAATTGGTCGAGGAGCTATCCACTCGTTGCAACAGTATAGTTTTGACAAATGTTTTATCGGTGTAAACGGCGTTCATATTGACTTTGGTTATACAACTCCAGATCCGGAAGAAGCGCTTATAAAACAAACTGCTATTCATTTATCACAACAAGCTTTTGTATTAGCCGATCACTCAAAATTAAACGAAAGTACGTTTGCCAAAATTGCACCATTACAAGAGGCAACGATGATTACGGATGAAACAGATGAAGAGTTGCTAGAAATGTATGAAGCAAAAACGACAGTAGAGGTTGTGAAGTCATGATTTATACATGTACGTTAAATCCTTCCGTCGATTATGTTGTGAAAGCACAACAGATCGAACTTGGAAAATTAAATCGAGCAACAAAAACGGCATATTTTCCGGGCGGAAAAGGAATTAATGTGTCGCGTGTATTGAAACGGTTACACGTTCATAATATTGCTCTTGGATTTATTGGTGGATTTACAGGTCAGTTTATTGCTGATGAATTGAAAAGAGAGCATATTTTAACAGATTTTATTACTGTACCTGGACAAACGCGACTAAACATTAAGTTAAAAGGGGAAAAAGAAACGGAAATAAATGGGGAAGGGCCGGTTATTAGCGACGAACATAAAGAAGCGTTAATTGCTAAAATTAAGCAATTAAAAAAAGGAGATATCCTCGTTTTAGCAGGAAGCCTTCCGCCTTCGGTAGATGATACATTTTACGTCACGATGATGGAAGAAGCAAAAAAACGACGGGTTGCTGTTGTCGTTGATACGAGTGGCAATGCACTGAAACAAGCCGTTGCATACGAGCCGTTTTTACTTAAACCAAACCAAATAGAGCTTGGAGAATTGTTCGGAGTCAGCATTCATAGTCATCATCAAATATTGGAATACGGGAAAAAACTGATTAACAATGGTGTCCAGCACGTAATTGTTTCACTTGCTGGAGATGGGGCCATTTTGTTCCATAAAGATGTGATATTAGTCGCTCAAGCTCCAAAAGGAATAGTGAAAAATTCGGTTGGTGCCGGCGATTCGATGGTAGCGGGTTTTTTAGCTGCATATGTGAACGAAGCATCGCTTGAAGAAGCGTTTCGTTATAGTGTTGCCGCGGGGAGTGCAACAGCATTTTCTGAAGATTTATGCACAGAAGAAGAGGTTCATCGCTTATTAGATGAAGTAAAAATTATACGAATGGAGGATCGGGTATGAGAATAACAGATTTGTTGACAGAGGATACGATTGTTCTTGATTTGAAAGCGCGAACAAAAAAAGAAGTGATTGAAGAATTAGTAGACGTTCTTGAGAAGACAGGAAAGTTACACAATCGTCAAACGTTTATTGAAGCAATTTTTGCCCGTGAAGCACAAAGCACGACAGGGATTGGCGAAGGAATTGCTATCCCTCATGCAAAAACGAAAGCGGTGCGCACTCCAGCCGTTGTTTTTGGGCGTTCGAAAGAAGGAATTGATTACGATTCGTTAGACGGAAAACGAAGCCATTTGTTTTTTATGATTGCCGCACCTGAAGGAGCAAATAACACACATTTGGAAGCGTTATCTCGCTTGTCGACATTGTTAATGGATGCATCGTTTCGCTCAAAAATTGAAAACGCTTCGACAAAACAACAGATCATTCAGGTGATTCAAGAAAAGGAGGGAGAAATGGTGAAAGAAGAAAAACAACCATATGGAAAGAAAAAAGTGTTAGCTGTTACCGCTTGTCCGACAGGAATTGCACATACGTATATGGCTGCTGACGCCTTGAAGGCAAAAGCAAAAGAAATGGGAGTAGATATAAAAGTAGAAACAAACGGTTCAAGTGGTGTGAAAAATGAGTTAACACAACAAGAAATTGAAGAAGCGGTCGCCATTATCGTTGCAGCAGATAAGCAAGTAGAGATGGATCGATTTGATGGAAAACATGTTATCCAAGTACCTGTTGCCGATGCTATTCGTAAACCCGAGCAACTTATTGATCGAGCTTTAAAACAAGAGGCTCCAATTTATCGAGCAAGCGGTGGACAGCGTTCATATGCATCAAAAGAACGAACAGGATTTTATAAACATTTAATGAACGGCGTATCGAATATGCTTCCGTTCGTTGTCGGTGGCGGTATTTTAATTGCGATCTCATTTATTTTTGGTATTAAAGCATTTGATCCAAATGATCCATCATTCCATCCGGTAGCAAAAGCGTTGATGGATATTGGTGGTGGTAGTGCCTTTGCACTTATGATTCCAGTGCTAGCTGGTTTTATTGCGATGAGCATAGCGGATCGTCCAGGATTTGCTCCGGGGATGGTCGGTGGATTTATGGCAGCAAATGGCGGTGCAGGCTTTTTAGGTGGACTAATTGCGGGCTTTTTAGCCGGTTATCTCGTTGTCGGATTGAAAAAATGGTTTAGTCGTTTACCGCAATCACTTGAGGGAATTAAACCGGTTCTTCTTTATCCGTTATTTGGAATATTGCTTACAGGATTTATTATGATGTATGTCGTCATTGATCCAGTAAAAGCGTTAAATGAAGGAATGAAAACATGGCTTGAAAATATGGGAACAGGCAACCTTGTTTTACTTGGTCTGATCCTCGGTGGTATGATGGCGGTTGATATGGGTGGACCGATTAATAAAGCGGCGTTTACGTTTGGCATTGCGATGATTGATGCCGGAAATTATGCCCCACATGCAGCTATTATGGCAGGTGGAATGGTGCCTCCTTTAGGATTAGCACTTGCAACAACATTATTCAAAAAGAAATTTACAAAAGCGGAACGGGAAGCAGGAAAAACGTGCTATATTATGGGTGCTTCGTTTATTACAGAAGGGGCCATTCCGTTTGCGGCAGCTGATCCAGGACGTGTCATTCCTTCCATTATCGTCGGTTCAGCCATTGCGGGGGCGTTAACGATGATGTTTGGTATTGGACTTCCTGCACCACATGGCGGCATTTTTGTTATCCCGATTGTAAAAGGGAATCCATTGTTATATGTGCTTGCCATTTTCATCGGTTCACTTGTGACTGCATTAATGGTTGGATTCTGGAAAAAAGAAGTGAAAGAATAATAGGTTATAAGCGCGCGATGAGAAAAAGCGCGCGTTTTTTTATGAAAACTATTTGACAAAGATAATCATTATCATTTAATATATTTACTGAAAATAATTATCAATTATATTTATAGGGGGATTACTGATGGCAAAAGTAATCATGGTATTTACAAGCATGACAGGCAATACAGAAGAAATGGCGGAAGCGATTGCTCAAGGCGTTCGTGAACAAGGAGTCGAGTTAGATGTAAAAGAAGTGTTGGATGCTACCGCAACAGAACTTGAACAATATGACGGCATTTTGCTCGGAGCGTACACATGGGGAGATGGAGAACTGCCAGATGACTTTTTAGATTTTTATGATGAATTGAATGACGTGGACTTAACAGGAAAAAAAGCGGCTGTTTTCGGCTCATGCGATTCAAGTTATGAAAAATATGGTGCTGCTGTTGATATTTTAATCGAAAAACTGCAAGAATGTGGGGCCGAAGTCGTTCTTGAAGGATTGAAGATCGAATTGACGCCAACAAATAAAGATAAACAATTATGCATTGCGTTTGGTAAGGAATTTTCTAAACAGTTATAAAAGGTCGTTTCATATACGACCTTTTTCATTAGTTGAACTATGTTCTAAATAATCAATAAAAAAGAAAAGAACAAGTCAATAAATAACTTGTTCAAATTGGGATCGCTTTTTCGTTTTTTTGTGAAAATTTCTCAACATCTGATTTGTAATAAGATGGAAAATACATATATACGTCTGTTCCTTCCCCCACTTCACTATGAATAAATAAATCTCCTTTCATCGTCTCAACAATGCGGTAAACAACCATCATTCCAAGCCCCGTCCCTTTTGCTCCCTTTGTTGTAAAATACGGTTCTCCTAATCGTTCAATTTGGTCTTTTGTCATGCCAACTCCTGTATCACTAATATGAATAAGCACGTAATCTTTATCGATTGATACGTTAATACGCAATGTACCTCCATTTGGCATCGCTTCAATAGCATTTTTCATGACGTTCAACAAACATTGTTGAAATTTTTGGCGTTCTCCTTTTACCGCAAATGGCAAGAGGGATGTTTGAATTTCGATGCTGTTCATGTTAGCGAGGGGACGTAAAATATCAAGTACTCGCTCAATTTCGGTTTTTACATTTAATTTTTCGACATGTTCTGGAGCTGGTTTGGCGAACGTTAAGTAATCTGTAATAATTGCTTCGGCGCGGTCAATTTCTTCAATTGCAATTTGAATGTATTGTTTATCTTTATAATTCATTCGTTCACTTTGCAGTAACAATTGCATAAATCCTCTAGATACAGTTAATGGGTTGCGCACCTCGTGTGAAATGGAAGCAGCTAAATGTCCGACCACTTCCATCTTTTCGGCACGAATAATGCGTCGACGAAGGTCGCTATGTTTTTGGATCGTTTCAGTAATATAGGCACCTAAAAACGCTGCAAGTGGCTGTGCTGGAAAATATGTTGAAATAATGTGTAAAATTTGGTAGTCATCAACAATCCATATGCTAGAGAGTATCATTGTTAACATAGCTGTTCCGAGTGATAAAAGAGTAATCGAAGTAATTCGTTGTTTCGAAGATAAAGATGTTTGAAACTTTCTGTAAAGAAAGAAGCAAATAATGACTTGGATAGTTGTAATGATCATCGTTACAATAATACCCTCCGTGCCACCGATAATGAAGCGATAAATAACAGCGATGCTCGAAAGAAAAAGGGCTGACAATGCTCCTCCGTATAAACCGCCAATCCAAATAGCGACTTGACGTAAATCAAAAATAAAACCGTCTGTTACATGTATAGGGAATGTCATACAAAATATAATGCATATCCCGATCGCTATCGTTTTTAAAATTGTTTTTGCGTGATCGGATATGCGTCGTTCTTCAAGCCAGATAGGAACAATTAGTAGCGCTAATATAATAAAAAATAAATTTAGCAATATTTCTTTAATTAACGAGGGCATATAAAGCCGCTCCTTTCAAAGAATCATTTGTTTGAATTGTCGAAATATTTTTGTCGAATTGTCTTCTATATTGTAAGAAAAGTTCATCATGTTGTGAATACATAATCGTTCGATGTTTTATGTCACGTTTCTACAAATTTTGCGCCATCTCGCATCTTTATGTGGTATGATGGGAAGAAAAGGAGATGAGAGAATGGGTGAGAAAGCGTTAACGAATAAAAAAATTGCACTATGTGCCTCGCGTAAAATAGAGGAAATGAGTGCGCTTATCGTTAAACAAGGGGGCATTCCGATCTTGCGTCCTGCCCAAGGGACGATGTTTTTTAATGAAGAGCTAAAACAACAACTTCATCAAATGGTCAATGAACCAGTCGATTGGTTTATTTTTACGACAGGAATTGGTGTTGATACATTAATGAAAAAAGCAGACGAGTGGGGGGTGGGAGAAAAGTTTCTTCAAGCCATTCGTCAAGCGCATGTGGCGGTGCGTGGGTATAAAACGACAAACGTTTTACGTACATACGGCATAAGCCCACACATAACGGCAGAAGACGGAACAACACAAGGTCTTGTGCATGCGCTAAAGGACGTGGAATGGACAGACAAACGTGTCGTTGTTCAACTTTATGGAGACTCAGCTCCATCGTTGCAACAATTTTTAGTTAAACGAGGCGCGTTATATCAAGAGATATGGCCGTATCGCCATACGCCACCTGCGGCTGATGTGATGAAACAGCTTATTGAAGAAATCATCTCTCGTTCTGTACAAGCGGTTTGTTTTACATCAGCGATTCAAGTGCGCTTTTTCTTTTCATTTGTAAAGGAGTGGGGATATGTTCAAGAAATAAAACGAGCATTTGCTGATGATGTTGTAGCTGTTGCGGTAGGAAAAGTAACAAAAGAGGCATTACATGAAGAAGGGATTGCACGCGTCATTGCTCCAGCTCATGAACGGATGGGAGCGATGATTGTTGAACTTGCCCAATATTTTGACAAGCAGTAGCTGTGCATACATGTATGCACAGCTACAGACGAAATAATTCAACTATTGTACGAAGTTGCTCGCTAAGTTTAGCAAGCGTTTGGGCAGCGGAAGAAATTTGTTCGTTCATGGCTAGCTGTTCTTCTGCAGTTAGAGCGCTCTCTTTACTTTTTTGCATGACTTGATGCGCTAGTTGTTTTAATTGTTTCATCGTTTCAGTTATTTCGTTTGAAATCGCGGTCATTTGTTCAATCGCTGCTGATGTGGTTTGTACTTTAGAAAACACTCGTTCTACTGAGTCATCAATGGCTTGAAATGATCGTTTTGCCGTTTCATAGTATGTCGTGCCGTCAACAAGCTTTTTCGTATTTTCCTCGATGGCTTGCGCTACTTTTTTTGTTCCGATCTTTATTTGATCTAGCATCGTTTCAATTTCTTTTGCCGCTTCTTTCGATTGCTCAGATAGTTTTCGTACCTCGTCAGCGACAACAGTAAATCCTTTTCCATGCTCACCGGCACGCGCAGCTTCAATCGCTGCGTTTAGAGCAAGCAAGTTCGTTTGTTCAGCGATAGCCGTAATGACGTTCGTAATTTTTCCAATTTTCTCAGAATGTTGTTGAAGTGATTCAACAAGTGTTTTTGTTGTAAACATGGCATCACGCATATCGGAAGCTTGTGTTGTCACCGCTTGAATGGAATGTTTCCCTTGATTGACAAAATCATGTGCTCGTTCTGCTGATGCAAGCAAATCTTCTGTACTTTCGGCAATTTGACTCATCCCGATGGAAAATTCATGTAAAGAATCGTCCGCTACTTTGAGCATGCGCAATTGTTGTTCCGCTTCTGCATATGTTTGCTCAGCCGTTTCTGTCGCTTTCTCGGACGACTGCGTACTTTGTTCTGAGCTAGCGGCAAACTGCTCTGCTTGCGATGCCATATGAATAGAAATATCCTTCATCGTTTCAATCGTTTGCTTCAATTTTGTTTTCATGTCATTAATTGATTCAATCATATATTTTGTTTCGTCTTTTGTTTTCACTGGCAAAGGTGGGGAAGATAAGTCTTGTTTTGCTATGCGTTGTAGTTCGTCAGAAACGAGGCGGATCGGCTTGGCAATTTGTCGACTAATAAAAAAGGAAGCAACGCTACCAAATAAAATGAGGGATGTGATAATTATGAGTGATATCATATACGTTTGTTTCATGTACTGTTCAATGTGTTGTTGATCCGTTGCTAATAATGTTTTTTGTCGCTGTAACATTTGTTCAGCCGTTTGTAAAAAATGGTTACCTGTTTGTTGAAGCTTCTGGACAATACTTGCTTGTTCTTGTTTATTAGTTGTACGTAAAAATTGTTGTACGAACTGGAAATATTGATATTCTAGTTGTTGTAACTTATTAATAACCGTTTTGCTTTCGGTTGTTGTTAACATTGAGCTTATTTGTTCGTAATTTGTATAAAAACTCCTTCGGTTTTCTTCATAACTCGCTAAAAATTTATCATCTTTTAGTAGCAAATAAGTTAGTATATCTTTTCTCTCTTCATAAAAAAGAGTGACCATTTCATCTGTTTTCGTAATGATATGGAAACGATGATCGATTAAGTGATTGTACATCTCTTTTGTTTCATTCATTCTAAATATTTGGAATCCTCCTACAACGATAACGATTAATAAAATGATGAAGCACCCTAAAAAAATTTTCCGACTAATGTTCATATTTTTCCTCCTTTTTCTATTTGTCCAATTTATTATATGTTTGGTAAAAGGACGGGTTTGTGCAAATAAAACAAAAGACATCCCAAAAATTAACTTGGGACGCCTTTTTTCAGTTTTGAAAATATAGGGATGGAAATGGTTCGACGTTCACGTGCTTGACCGATAAAAAGTAAGCTAAACGGTGTAGCGTGTATCATATAGCAAATACCGATGGAAGCAATGGTTGTCATGGCGAATAACATGACCGCTTGTAATAGGGAATACATCGTTGTCGGAATAATCGACACAAACATGGATAAGAAAAATACATGTCCGATATATGCTCCGTACGTATATCGACTAACGAAACGTAACGCTGTATATAGGAGCGATTTTGTTTGTACAATGGTGATTGATAAACCGTATAACAAGAAAATTTCTGATGTGACATATAACACCATTGAAGGTTTTAAATACGTGATCGTTGTTAAATCGATCGAAAAAATGCTTTGCGATGTAAATAATTCATACCCAACAAAAATAAATAAAGATAAAAATAAAAATGTGTTAAGTGGAATAGCCCGAATAACAAATTTTCGCCAAGCTGGCAATGTGTATGCGGCCATACCACCTAAACCAAAATAGAAGAAATAAGATAAAAATGTGCGATCAATGTAATGTACATATGATTTGCTTTGAACGAATGGAGAAATGAATGTAACAAAGCTCATGTAAATGATCGCACTAACAATAATAAATAATTTCCAATACTTTTTTTCATTCAGCCAACGGAAAAAGGGAACAATGGCGCCAATGAGTAAATGAAATTGTATAATCATGACGACATACCATAAATGAGGAGCTGCTTCCCCAAGCAATAGTTGTTTCATCGCTTCCCATGCATGTGGATGACTAAATACAAAGTAAATAGATGACCATGTGATATACGGGATAATTAGCTCTCTCCATTTATGGGCCATGTAACGTGAGTAATGAATGGCTTCGTTTTGTTGTGCAATATGAAATCCAACTAAAAAGACGAACACAGGCGCAGAAAATTTGACGACTTGAAACAATATACTGATCATAATCGCTTCCTCAGCATGTGGATAGCGATCATTCATAACATATAATAACGCACTTTGAAAAACGACCGCTAAAAATGCTAAACTTTTCATAACGCTTAGTTCTGCAGGTGTTTTTTTTATCATTTTTCCTCACCAGCTTCATTTGTCAATTTGTTCATATACTAGTATAATGCTAATAGTTTCACAAAGTTAGTTGAAGAATGAACATTTATTGAAAAAACAGTCTCAAATTCATGAATGTTAATAATTAGTGTCATGTGAAGCGTTTACAAAAGGAAGGTGAAAAACAATGCGTTATCATACTCATATTGTTTCATCATTAGCCATTGGTGCGGGGATTGCAACGTATACCCCTATATCTTTTACTGTTACCTATGCAGCAGGATTAGCTATTGGAGGGTTGCTTCCTGATATTGATGAACCAAATTCGTATATTGGTCGCCGCTCACTTGGTGTGGCGAAACAAGTGAAAAAGGCGTTTGGTCATCGTGGATTTACGCACTCGCTATTAGCATGGGGAGCGATCACAGCCGTTTTATTATTCCAACATTTTTCTCCTTTTACGCTCGGATTATGTCTCGGTTATGCGTTTCATGTGTTAGCTGATTACTGTTCGAGTCAAGGTGTTCCGCTACTTTGGCCATTTTCGAAAAAAAGATATCGTTTTATTATGACTTATCGTACGTCTAGCTTTTTTGAAACGTTGCTTTTTTACTGCTTTCTCGTTTTGTTTATTTATTTTTTAACGAACGGAGCGATAGAAGAGAACAGTTCGTTCTTTTCGTTTTCATTTATTGATTTTTCTGAATAAATTGAATATTATTATGTTGAGATTGACAAAAATGGGGGATGAGGATGAAAACGGCAGATTTATGCGATCAATACGGGGAACGTGTACGCGTTTGTTCATTGACATTTCAAAGTTATGGTGGAAAAACATCATTTTATGGACCAATGACAACAGTAGATGTTTTTGAGGATAATGTACTTGTTCGAGAAGCGCTAGAAACGGTACCCGCAGGAAGTGTAGTCGTTGTTGACGGAAAAGGATCGAGACGTTGTGCGCTTGTAGGGGATCGCCTCGCGCAAATCGCATATGATCGCCAATTGGCAGGTATTATTGTACACGGATGTATTCGTGATTCGAAAGAAATCAGCACGATGCCAATTGGTGTCGTTGCCCTCGGAACATGTCCGCGCAAAAGTAAAAAAGAAGGAAAAGGGGCACGAGATACAGTTGTTTATTTCGGGGATATAGAGTGGAGGCCGGGTACATACGTGTATGTTGATGAAGATGGGGTGATTGTTTCAGACGAGCCTTTGCATGAATAACGATTTGTTCGGTTATTCTATCGTCTAGGGGGGATAGGCGATGGAGAAAAAACGAACAATGCGAGAAGATGAAGTAGCGTTTGCTGAACAAGAGATCAACCGTTATTTTTATGGCTATCCACATGAAGAAGGCGTTCCGTTTTATGTGGGGAACAACACACCAGCTATTCGTGTTAGCAAGCGAGAAGAATGAGTCGGGCGATCAGCCCGACTTTTTTCATTACTCTGTTTTATCGCTTTGGCTTTTGTTTTGCTTACGGCCTTTACTGTTATCTCCTGCACCTTCATATAGTTGTCCATGTTGTGTCGGTGCGTTTTGATTTCGACTTCCTTCGTTCACTTTTTTTGTCATGTTTCGGCCTCCTTTCTGCTACAATAAACGTAACATGTTTATTTTTTCAAAAAGGGGTGGAGTTATGCGCGCATGGCATAAAGAGGCGGAAAAACAATGGGATGAGCGGGCAGAGTGGTGGCATCAAAGTAGTGAAGACATGTGGGAGAGAGGAAGTCGAAAGACAATTATTCCGTTTGTCACGACATATATGCCGAAAGAAGGATATATTGCAGATATTGGATGTGGGGATGGATACGGGTCATATAAACTATGTCAACAAGGATATCGTGTCATCGGATTAGATTTATCAAGTGAAATGATTGAATTAGCGAAAAAACAAAGGTATCATGAACATCTTCATTTTCAACAAGCAGACATTATGAACTTGCCTTTTCCAGATGAAACGTTTTCCGGTGCGATGATTATTAACTGCTTGGAATGGACTGAACGCCCACTTGCTGCACTTGAAGAAGTTCGTCGGGTGTTAAAAACAAATGCATATGTATGCGTCGGCATTCTTGGCCCAACGGCCGCTCCTCGAGTGAATAGCTATCGTCGTTTATATGATGAAGCAGTCATTTGTAATACGATGATGCCATGGGAGTTTGAACAGTTAGCAAAGGAAAATGGCTTCATCACTGTTTCTCAAGAGGGAGTGTATAAGCGTGGCGTCGATGAGCATTCCATTCAACAGCTACCAACAGAATTAAAACAGGCTGTTTCGTTTATGTGGTTATTTATGTTGCAAAAAAAGTGAGGGAGCTAGCTCCCTCCTTTTTCATGTAGTTTTTTATTGTTAGCAACTTGGATTAATTGTTGGAGCCATTCTATTTCGGTTTCTAAATGCATGATGACTCCTTTTAACACGTACAATTTTGCGACATATTCATTTGGTCGCTTTTGTTCAAATATCCATTTCAATTTTTCGAGTTGTTGTTTTGTTTCTTGCAAACGTCGCTCTAATACCGCACTTACTTTTGCTGCATCGGCATATGCAGCAAAAGATAGTCCCGCATAAATAGAACGGTGAATATGTTCATGTTTTTGTAATTCTTCTAGCAAGAGCTGTTCAAAGTGTTGCTTTCCTTTTTCGGTAATGCGGTAAATCGTTTTATCTGGACGATTTGTATCGCGTACGACATCGACCACTTCTACATATCCTTGTCTTTCAAGCTGATCAAAGGCATAATAGAGCGATCCGGCTGCAAGTTTAATATAATGTTTCATATGGCGTTCATTGACAATTTGTTGAATTTCATATGGATGTTTTTCACCTTCCATCAACAAGCCGAGAATAACAAGTTTCACGCTCATTTTATTCCCCTACTTTTGCCCTTTTTTGTATTTCTAGTTTTTCATTTCCCATGAAGAAAATCAATAGGAATGAAAGAGCAATTGGGATTAATGCGAGCGTAAATGCATACGTAATGGATGATGCCAACGCATCGACAATTTTTTGTAAAATAGGTGCTGGAATTTGTGCGCGTGCTCCTGCTTCAAATAGTGCACGTGGATCGAACGAATGTGCTGATGGCATCGAACCGAAAGTTTCTTTTAAATTGTTAGTTAATGTATTTGTTTGAATCGTTCCGAAAATGGTAATGCCGAGCGTCATGCCGAGCGAGCGAAAGAACGAATTGGTTGAATTCGCTGTTCCACGAAAACGTGGTTCTAAATTGTGCATTGATGCAGTCGGTAACAAAGAAAATGAGAACCCAACGCCAAATCCCGCAATTGCCATATACACAGTTAACCATATACGCGATGTTTCCGGTGTCATGAAACTAAGTAGAAGCATGCCTGTAAAGTAGGCGATCACAGAAATAAACATAATGTTTCGATACGATGTTTTCGTTTGTGAAATACCAGCAAACGAACTGCCTGCAACAGATCCAAGCATCATTGGCATTAAGATTAATCCAGCATTTTTTGCTGTACCGCCATAAACCGCTTGTACAAATACCGGGATAAAAACAGTTAAAATGACAAATGTCGCACCGTATAAAAAAGCAAGCAACTGCGCTACAGCAAATGTTCGTCGTTTAAATAGTGAAAATGAGATAATTGGTTCCTTTGCTTTTGTTTCTACATACAAAAATGCGAGTAAGAAAATCGCACTAATCATAAATAACGATATGATGGTGAATGAATCCCAATCATATTTTTTTCCACCTAATTCAAGGGCGAACATTAAGCTAACGACTGTAACAATGAGAGTAAGTGCACCGAACCAATCGATAGTTTGTTTCGTGTGTGGTGTCGTTTCTTTGTAATAACGAACAATGAAAAAAATGGACAATAAACCGATTGGGACATTGACGTAAAATACCCAATGCCAACTTAAGTAATCGGTAATATAGGCACCGAGGAGCGGACCAAGCACGCTTGATATCCCAAAGACCGCCCCGAGCAATCCTGTCATTTTTCCCCGTTTTTCTGGTGGGAACACGTCAAATACGATGGTAAATGCAATCGGCATTAATGCCCCGCCACCAATTCCTTGAATCGCGCGGAAAATGCTAAGTTGTACAATGCTTTGTGCTAAACCACAGAGCGCAGAACCGATTAAAAAGACGATTAATCCGAATAAAAAGAAACGTTTTCGACCATACATATCTGACAATTTCCCGAATATCGGCATACCAGCCATGACGGCAACCATATAAGCAGATGTGACCCAAACAAATTGATCTACGCCACCTAAATCAGCAACGATCGTCCCGATTGCCGTTGCAACAATTGTGTTATCCATCGCTGCCATTAGGATTGCTAATAACAATCCAGCTACAATAAACGATAAATGTCGTTGTTCATTTTCCATTTTTATTACGCTCCTTCGTATGAATGATATACAAATTATTATATTCAAATTTGAATATATATCAATAAAAAAGCTCTCGCAAAAAGCGAAAGCTTACTCCCAAATGTAAGGCGTTTCTTGATACACATAGTAGTTGAGCCAGTTAACAAACAGTAAATTCGCATGAGAACGCCACTTGTTATATGGTTGCTTATTCGGATCGTCATGCGGAAAATAATATTTTGGAATTTGAATATCCAACCCTTTAGCCACATCTCGTTCATATTCTTCTTTTAGCGTTGTGGCATCATACTCTGGGTGCCCTGTTAAAAACACTTGTTTTCCATCATTTGAAATGACGAGACAGACGCCAGCTTCTTCGGATGAAGATAAAATCGTTAACTCTGAAACCGCTTCGATATGTTCACGTTTCACGTCTGTATGGCGAGAGTGTGGGATTTTATGAATATCGTCAAATCCACGAATCAGTTTCACGTGCTTTTGTTCTAACACATGATCGAATACCCCGAAACATTTTTGGGGTAAATCGTATTTTGGAATACCGTAATGATAGTACATCCCTGCTTGTGCACCCCAACAAATATGTAACGTAGATGTGACATTCGTCTTTGTCCATTCCATAATTTGAGTTAACTCATCCCAGTAATCGACTTGTTCAAACGGCAAATGTTCAACGGGTGCACCGGTAATAATCATGCCATCATATTTTCTATGCTGAACATGTTGAAATGTTGTATAAAATTGATCAAGATGATGTTTTGATGTTGTTTTCGCTTCATGTGTTTCAGGACGTAAAAAAGTGACATGTACTTGTAGCGGTGAATTTCCAAGTAAACGCAATAGCTGTGTTTCTGCTTTTTCTTTTTGCGGCATTAAGTTTAAAATGATAATGTTTAACGGTCGAATGTCTTGAGAATAGGCGCGATCTTCATCCATGACGAAAATATTTTCTTGTTCTAGTATTTCTTTAGCTGGAAGATCACGAGGAATATTAATTGGCAATGTTCTCAACCTCCATTTACATCATATAAATATATTCATTATAAAAATTTTTAGAAAATTGTTCAATGTTTTTTATTTTATTGATTTTTCTATTTGCATTGTTGTATCCTTGTAAAAGCAAGAATGATTTGGAGGGATGCACGTATGTTTATGTCATATGAAGAATATATGCGCCAAGTAGTACAACCGATGCGTGATGAATTAGTCAGCGGTGGATTTAAAGAATTACGTACGAGCGAAGAAGTAGAACAATTTATAGAACAAGTAGAAGGAACGACATTTGTTGTCATTAATTCCGTTTGTGGTTGTGCAGCAGGGCTTGCACGTCCGGCGGCTATTCAGGCGGTACAAATGAGTGAGAAAAAACCAGACCATCTTGTGACAGTGTTTGCTGGACAAGATCGTGAAGCAACGGCTAAAATGCGTGAGTATTTCGTTGGTATAGAACCTTCTTCGCCATCGATGGCCTTATTAAAAGGAAAAGAAGTTGTTCATTTTATTCCGCGCCACGATATCGAAGCAAATTCGCTTGAAAATATTATGCAAAATATTATGCAAGCTTTTGAAAAACATTGTTAAGGGTGTCCGATTGACATCCTTTTTCTTTTGGGGTGAACGTATGATTGTGACAACTGCTGGCCGAACAAACGAACAAATGATTGAAAAAGCGAAACAAATTGCCGAAGAATTACAAATTCCGTACATTCCGCGTCAGAAACGTTCCATTCCAGCCATTCAGCAACAGATAGCTGAACCTGTTTTGGTTGTAGGGAAAGAAAGATTAGAAATCCATTTGATTAACGGAGATGAACCGTTATTTTTTCATCCAAATTCTGCCTCTTTTCGTGCGAAGCGTATTTTAAAAGGGGAAAGTGAACCTTTTTTACAAGCGACGAAATTACAAAAAGGAATGACGTTTTTAGATTGTACGCTTGGATTAGCAGCTGATAGCATAGTCGCTAGCTTAGTTGTTGGTGAAGAAGGAAAAGTGGTAGGGATCGAAGGAAGTGCATATATCGCTTACTTAACAAAACAAGGGTTACGTCATTGGGAAAGTGATGTTGTTCAACTGAATGAAGCGATGCGACGCATTCATGTGCATTATGCCGATTTTCGCTCTTTTTTAGCGCAATGTGATGATCAGTCATATGATGTCGTTTATCTGGATCCGATGTTTGAAGTAAGCATTGAGGAAGCGGATGGACTAAGGGGATTAAAACAGGCAGCGCTATATACGGATGTTACAGCAGAAGATATCGAACAAGCGAAACGAGTAGCTCGACAACGAGTTGTGCTAAAAGACCATTGGCAAAGTTCACGTTTTGATCAATTTCATTTTTTCGTTTATCGAAGAAAAACAGCAAAATTTCATTTTGGAACGATTGAACTTTCATAAATGAAGCAAAATAAGATAGTAGGAGGTGAATGAAGTGGGGAAACGAAAAAAAGATGCTTCGAAAACAGGATTAAGTTCACCAGAGATTCAAGGGCAAGGTACGACTGAGCATGAAACAGGAAACATCGAAGCGGATTCGAGTCGCAAAAAAACAAAGCGTTCGTAAACTACCACATCATTGTGGTAGTTATTTTTTTGTAAAAAAAGAAATTCAACCACTTTTCTAACAATTATATTCATTTTTTCTTTACAATTTTAAAAAAAACATTTACAATTGAATAGGTCCTCTCCCTTAACCCTTTTCCCATACGAAGTTGAATACGTTTTACAGCAAAAGACGCAGAAATTGATGGAGGTGTGGATATGTCAATGACGAAAAAAATTTTACTAGGAATGTTTGCAGGAATTATCGTTGGACTCATTTTCAACTTAGCTCTTCCAACAGAATGGTTTGACCTCGCAAAAACATACGTACTCAATCCGCTTGGAACAATATTCATTAACTTGATTAAATTGCTTGTTGTTCCAATTGTTCTTGTATCGCTCATTTTAGGAGCAGCTGGTGTTGGTGATCCGAAAAAACTTGGTCGTATTGGTATCAAAACAATCGCATTCTTTTTAATTACTACTTCTCTTGCGCTTGTTATTGCTTTAACATTAGGATCTGTGATTCGTCCAGGAGAAGGGAATTTTAATTTAGAAGGGGCATCGTTTGAAAAGAAAGAAGCTCCGCCAGTTGTAGATACATTATTGAATATTATTCCAACAAACCCATTCCAAGCTATGGTTGAAGGAAATATGTTACAAGTCATTGTATTTGCGGTGTTGGTTGGAATGGCCATTGCTCGCCTCGGTGATCGAGTAAAACAAGTGCGAGTCATTGTAGAACAAGCAAATGATCTTCTCATGTATTTAGTAGAATGGGTGATGAAGTTTGCGCCATATGGTGCGTTCGCATTAATTGCCATTGCAATTGGCGGACAAGGATTTGATGCGATTGCAGCGATGGGGAAATATATGTTTGCTGTATTGTTAGCGTTATTTATTCATTTCTTCGTCGTGTATGGTATGGCGGTATGGACACTTGGGAAAATGAGCCCTATCGCGTTTATTAAAGGATTTTCTCCAGCGATGGCGGTTGCGTTTAGTACATCGAGCAGCAATGCTACGTTGCCAGTGTCGATGGAAACAGCACAAAAAAATTTAAACGTTCCGAAAAGCATTAGCGGTTTTGTTCAACCTCTTGGGGCCACAATTAATATGGATGGAACAGCCATTATGCAAGGTGTGGCAACGATGTTTATCGCGCAAGTGTATGGTGTGGACTTAACATTTAGCGATCTTTTGACCGTCATTTTAACAGCAACACTTGCGAGCATTGGTACAGCAGGCGTTCCAGGTGTTGGTTTAATTATGCTTTCCATGGTGTTAACATCCGTCGGTCTACCTGTTGAAGGAATTGCGCTCATTTTAGGTGTTGACCGCTTACTCGATATGACGAGAACAGTCGTGAATATTACAGGCGATGCGGCATGTGCAGTTATTATTGCAAAATCGGAAGAAAAATACGAAAAAAATATGAGAAAGCAAGTTAAACGAGGGAATACGTCCCTCGTTTATTCTTTATAATAAATAAGATGGGAAAAACAGCGACAGTCCGATGAGCCGAATTTTTTTACAATCCATCGACCTTTATATTGTTGAAACAACTGTTGGGCACGTTCGCATTCACTCAGTTCGGAGGAATACGTTTGCACATGTGTAATTGTACCATACGGACGAATGTAATCAATGTGCCAACGTTTTCGTTTTTCCATTTGCATATGACGTTGAATACGTGATTGAATGTTTCGTTTCGCGCTTCCTACATAAATATAGTTTCCGCTTGGGAATAAAAAATTGCCTAATTGACCGACTTTTATAGTGACATCGCTAGTTATGGTAAAGAAAATAGCGTACACTGTATGTTGATTGTCAAACATTTCTCACACCTCTTAAAAATTTGTCATTGAAAAATGAAGATCTTAGCAATACAATAAAAGAAGCGTATGTATAAAAAAAGGAGATGACGTTATGCTTTCAAATATCGGAGTACCTGGCTTAATTTTAATTCTTGTCATCGCTCTTGTCATTTTCGGACCGAAAAAATTACCTGAAATCGGACGGGCTTTTGGTGAAACATTGCGTGAGTTTAAAAAGTCAACAAAAGGATTGCGTGATGAAGTATTAGAGGAGCTTGATGAAAAGAAAGAAGCGCGTAAATCATAAGGCGGCAACGATGTGTTGCCGTTTTTAACATGGAAAAAGGTTGGTGTTTACGCTCGTGGAAGAAAAGAAACGATATGAAGACAAAGAGATGACGCTAGTCGAGCATTTAGAAGAATTACGCAAACGCGTGTTTATTGTTGTTGGAGCACTTATTTTATTTTTTATTGTAGGATTCATTTTTGTCCAAGATTTATATCGTTGGTTAATCGCTGATTTGGATGTGAAGCTAACGATTTTAGGTCCGACCGATATTTTATGGGTATATGTGATGTTAGCTGGCGTGTTTGCCATTACAATGACGATTCCTGTATTCGTTTGGCAAGTATGGATGTTCGTGAAACCTGCTCTTACACCACGAGAGCGAAAAGTAACGCTGTCATATATTCCAGCGACATTTTTGCTATTTGTACTCGGTTTATGTTTTGGTTACTTTGTTGTATTGCCTATGGTGTTTCACTTTTTAATGAGCCTCGGTGAAGATTTGTTCGCAACGATGTTTACAACAGAAAAGTATTTTCGTTTTATTTTGAACATGACGATTCCATTTGCGATCTTGTTTGAATTGCCAATTATCGTTATGTTTTTAACAAGTATTGGAATCATTAATCCGTATGCGTTGCAAAAAGTGAGAAAATACGCGTATTTTGTATTAGTAATTATCGCGGTCACGATTACACCGCCAGATTTTATTTCCGACTTTTTAGTAACGATCCCATTGCTTTTGTTATATGAAGTAAGTATATCAATCTCAAAATTTGTGTATAAACGAAAAGAAAAACAGTTGGAGCAAGAAGCGTCTTCCGAATAGAAGGCGCTTTTTTATTTACCCACTTATTATAATAAAAACTATTTTCACGTTGTTAATATATTTAAGAACATTTTGTTACAATTATGCCACAAAAATAACATAAAGGTAAATAATGATATATAATCAATTGTAAACGTTATCAAGTAAAGGGGAGGAGCTATGTGAAAAGAAAAACAATTTTAGAAGAAGTGCTTGATCGCGGTTTCACAAGACGCGATTTTTTAAAGATGTGTACAGCACTTGCTGCGACAATGGGACTTGATTTTTCACAAACCGATCAAGTTGTTGCAGCGATGGAAAAGAACCAACGCGTTCCCGTTATTTGGTTACAGTTTCAAGACTGTACAGGTTGTTCTGAATCATTTATTCGTTCTACGCATCCGAAAGTGGAAAGTGTGCTGTTAAACATGATTTCTCTCGAGTATTCAGAAGCGCTTTCCGCTGCTTCAGGTCATCAAATTGAAGCTGCCCTCGAACATGTGCTTGAACATTATCCGGGAGAATACATACTTGCAGTAGAAGGAAGCTTGCCGACAGATGATGCATTTTTAACCGTTGGGGGCGTATCGGCAAAAGAAACGTTTCTTCGCGCAGCTAAAGGAGCAAAAGCGATTATTGCATACGGAAGCTGTTCATCGTGGGGAGGGATTCCTGCTGCATATCCAAATCCAACAAAAGCCAAACCGATTACGCATTTTGTGAAAGATAAACCTGTCATATTAGTGCCAGGATGTCCACCAATTGCAGAAGTCATGACGGGTGTCATTGCGCATATTATTACGTTCGGGAAACTTCCAGAGCTTGATCATCTTGGCAGACCGAAAGCATTTTATCGTCATCGTATTCATGATAAATGTAATCGTCGCGCATATTTTGATGCGGGATTATTTGCGGAATCGTTTGACGATGAAGGAGCAAGACAAGGATATTGCTTATATAAAGTAGGCTGTAAGGGGCCAACAACATATAACTCTTGTGCAGAAATGCGCTGGAACGGTGGGGTTAGCTATCCAATTCAATCCGGAAATCCATGTATCGGTTGTTCTGAAAAAGGCTTTTGGGATAACGGTCCTTTCTTCGTTCGTCGCGCTAAAATTCCTGCATCTCAAACGACGATTAATCCAGAAACCGTTGGAGCGATTGCGGTTGGTGTGACCGCTGCAGGTGTTGCTGCCCATGCTGCAGTAACGGCAATGAAGAAAAAAGATGAACATCATGATTGAGGTGAATAAAGATGACAGAACGTATTGTTGTCGATCCAGTAACGCGAATTGAAGGGCATTTACGCATTGAAGTAGATGTTGATGACAGCGGTGTGATTCAAGAAGCATTTAGTTCGGGTACAGCGGTTCGTGGCATTGAGTTAATTGTCCGAGATCGCGATCCACGCGATGTTTGGGCATATGTGCAACGCATTTGTGGTGTTTGTACAACAACACACGCTTTAGCTTCTATCCGTTCCGTTGAAGATGCGCTTGATATTAAAATTCCAAGAAATGCACATTTGATTCGTGACATTATGAACGCGGCTGTTTTTTTACATGACCATGTCGTTCACTTTTATCATTTACATGCATTTGATTGGGTTGATGTATTAAGTGCGCTTAAAGCAGATCCAAACGAAACAAGCCGTATTGCTCAATCACTTTCTAGTTGGCCAAAATCGTCCCCAGGTTATTTTAAAGACATTCAAATGAAAGTACAAAAAGTTGTGGATAGTGGACAACTCGGCATTTTTGCAAACGGCTATTGGGGGCATAAAGCATATAAGTTACCACCTGAAGTGAATTTGCTTGCTGTTGCTCATTATTTAGAAGCGCTCGATTGGCAAAAAGAAATTGTGAAAATTCATACGATTTTTGGTGGAAAAAACCCTCATCCTCACTATGTTGTCGGTGGAATGGCTACGCCAATTGATGTGAATAGCGATAATGCTATTCATGCCGAACGTTTAATGCACGTTTCGCAAATTATTGATCAGGCAGTAGAGTTTGTCAACAATGTTTACATTCCAGACTTATTGGCGATTGGCTCATTTTATAAAGATTGGACATATGGTGGCGGTTTAAACAACTATTTATGTTATGGAGATTTTTCAACAGGGGATATTCGAGACGTTCACTTATATCGTTTCCCGCGTGGTGTCATTTTAAATGGAAATCTTAATGAAGTGCTCGATGTCGATCCGAAAGATCCAGAACAAGTAAAAGAGTTTATCGATCACTCATGGTATACGTATGACGGAAAAGAAGGTGGTGTCGGTAAGCATCCGTGGGAGGGTGAAACATCGCTTCGTTATACAGGACCAAAGCCACCGTTTAAAACATTAAATACAGATGAAAAATATAGCTGGTTAAAATCCCCAAGATGGAAAGAACATCCAATGGAAACGGGGCCACTTGCACGCATGCTCATTGGCTATGCTTTAAAGAAAGATGAGTTTGTCGGATTAATAGATGACACGTTAAAAAAATTGAATTGGCCGCTTGAAGCGATGCGTTCAGCACTTGGTCGTACAGTAGCGCGCGGACTTGAATCCATTCTTGTTGCAAAATGGATGCGTGACGATATGGACGCATTATTGGCGAATATTCGCAATGGAAATCAAATTACATTTGACCGAACAAAATGGGAGCCAAGTACGTGGCCGAAAAAAGCAAAAGGAGTCGGATGGATGGAAGCGCCGCGTGGAGCGCTAGGTCATTGGATTGAAATTGAAGATGGAAAAACGAAAAACTATCAAGCGGTTGTTCCGACGACGTGGAATGCTTCACCGCGTGACCATAAAGGACAAATTGGTGCGTATGAAGCATCTTTAAAAGGAACGCCATTGCTTGATAAAGAAAAGCCGTTAGAGATTTTGCGCATCGTCCATTCGTTCGATCCATGCTTAGCATGTGCGGTTCATTTAACAGATCTTGAATCGAAACAAACGACTCATATTCGTATTGGGTAGGAGGGGAGTGTATGTCGATCCCGACAAATCCAAAAATTGAACAAAAACGGACGGAAGTCATTTGGAAACGGTCGCGAAAAGCAAAACATATTGAATTAAACGATCACATGGTGAAAGTGTACGTATGGGAGTTGCCTGTTCGTATTTTTCACTGGATTAATGCTTTTTCTATTCTAGTGTTAATGATTACGGGCGTGTTCATTGGCCGCCCGTTCGTGTCCGCATCTATTCAAGAAGAGGCATATTATTCCTTTTTGATGGGTTGGGCGCGCTACATTCACTTTTTTGTTGCTTTTCTTTTTACTATTAATTTAGCTGTTCGTTGGTATTGGGTGTACAAAGGAAATGAGCATGCAACATCGAATCCGTTTCGTCTTTCTTTTTGGAAGGAAGCGTTTGAAACAATAAAATATTACTTATTTATGAAAAACAATAAAAAACATTATATTGGACATAATCCGCTCGCTCAATTAAGTTATTGGATTTTTATTGGTCTTGGTTCGATCATCATGATGCTTACAGGTTACTATTTATTATTTGAATCACAACCAGAATCAATTTATGGAAAAATGTTTATGTGGGCTGCTCATTTATTTGGTGGCGATAGCTATTCTGTTCGTTCGTGGCATCATCTTGTAGCATGGGGGTTTATCATTTTTACTGTTGTACACGTATATATGGCATTTCGTGAAGACTATTTACAACGAAATGGAACGATGTCATCTATTTTTACTGGCTATAAACTCGAACGAAAAAAAGAAGCATTAGGTGAACAGGATGAAAAATAAAAAAATAACGGTTCTCGGAATTGGAAATTTACTATATTCCGATGAAGGAGTAGGCATTCATATTTTGCCTTTATTAGAAGAAAAATTGGCGAAATATGACGAGGTAGAAGTGATTGAAGGTTCAACGGATGGGATGCGTTTACTTGGGACAATTGAAGAAACGGAGTATTTGGTAATTATCGATGCTGTCAATGCAGGAAAAGAAGCAGGAACAATCGTTACGTTAATCGATGATGAAATTCCATCATATTTTGGAATTAAAATGTCTATTCATCAACTCGGTTTTCAGGAAGTGTTGTCAGCTGCAAAAATACGTCAAACATGTCCAAAGCAAATGGTTTTATTTGGAGTTCAACCTGCATCTTTATCTCTCGGATTAGAGTTATCACCAATTGTCCAAGCGCAGCTTCCACACGTTGTTGAGCGAGTTGTTCACCAAGTGGAGAAGTGGTGTTGCACGCCATGAATCGCCTGCAATTTTTAAAAATGATGCGTAATAGTTTAATTGAAACAATGAAAGAAGCTTCCGCCCCATTATTAGAAGACGAGGTGGAAAAAATGAAGAAACTATTTTCCGATCATCGCACGTGGCGCGCTATTGGCTCGTGCGATGATATATGTGATGTTGAAATCAAAACTGTTGATCGCATCCCGCTCATTGTTTACAAACAGGAAGGAACGTTATATGTAAGAAAAGCCATTTGTTCACATTGTCAAGTCATGCCGCATTATATTGTGCAAGATCGTCGCTTTATTTGTTTGTATTGTGATCGGGAATGGTATGTATTTTCACAAAACGGAACTTTGCATATGCCACTTCTTCCTACAAAACAAGAAGGAAACGAATGGTATGTGCAAATAGAAAGGGATTCGTATGCATGAAATGGCATTAATGGGGGAAATCGTCCAGTTAATTGAGCAAGATGCTCAATTAAAACAGGTGAAATATGTAAAAAAGGTAGAATTGCTTGTTGGGACGTTGAGCAATGTACTTCCAGACGCATTACAATTTGCATTCGATGTGTATAAAATGCAAACAAATAACTGTTTAACAACAGATGCTGAATTGATTATTCATATAGAGAAAGCAAAAGCCGTTTGCGCCATTTGTGGAAGCCAATATGAACCTGTGACAAAAATTGCTCAATGTCCGGCATGTTTACTTCCGAGCGGAAACATTGTAGCAGGAGAAACATTTCGTATATTGGCATATGAAGGGAGTTCGACGGATGAAAATTACATTGGAAGTTGATGTGTTAACAAACAATAACCGTGCAGCTTCGTTTAACCGGCAATTGTTTGAGGAAACGAATACGCTTGTTATTAATATCATGAGTTCACCAGGCGCAGGGAAGACAACCATTTTAGAAAAGACGATAGAGGCGTTAGCAAATGAGTTTCGTATTGGTGTCATTGAAGGGGATTTAGCAACAGAAAAAGATGCAGATCGCATTCGTGCCCTTGGTGCGCAAGCCGTACAAATTAACACGCATGGAGGATGCCATTTAGATGCCCGCATGATTGCGGCTGTTTTACCACAATTTGATTTTCAACAGCTTGATATTTTGTTTATTGAAAATGTAGGAAATCTTGTTTGTCCATCTGGTTATGATTTAGGACAGCAGCATAAAGTAGCTGTGTTAAGCGTACCAGAAGGAAATGACAAAATCCCAAAATATCCAACAATGTTTATGAGAACAGAGCTTGTTTTACTAAATAAAATAGATTTACTGCCGTATCTTGATTTTGATGTCGAACAAGCGAAAGAAGATTTATCATGTATTCATCCACAGTCTAAGTTGTTGCCGTTATCAGCAAAAACAGGTGAAGGCATGGATGAATGGTTACATTGGATTCGAGAAGGGGTTGCCCGATGCAAAAAGCAGTCAATATCACAGTGAAAGGACGAGTGCAAGGAGTTGGCTTCCGTCCTTTTATTTTCGCACTTGCTCAGCGATATCAAGTAAAAGGAACAGTCCAAAACAACATGGACGGGGTTTTTATTCATATAGAAGGCGATGCATATGCAGTCGATCAGTTTATTCACTCTTTACCGATGGAAGCACCGCGGCTATCTCGTATTGATGAGATCATTGTCACTTTAGCACAATGGCAAGCGTTTGAACATTTTTCTATCATTCCGAGCGAACGAACGGGAAGTTCTTCGCTCGTGATTCCAATTGATACTGCTGTTTGTGAAGATTGTTTACGAGAAATGTATGATCCAGATGATCGTCGGTATCGCTATCCGTTTATTAATTGTACACAATGTGGCCCACGTTATACGATTATTGAACAGTTGCCGTACGATCGTCCGTTTACATCGATGCGTTCGTTCCAAATGTGTGGGCGATGTGCAAAAGAGTACGAAGATCCTATGAACCGCCGTCATCACGCTCAGCCTATTGCTTGTCCAACATGCGGTCCATCTGTTGCATTATTGAAGCAAGATGGACAAACGGTGCAAGGTGATGCCATTCAACAAGCGAAGCAATATATTCGTGCTGGGGCGATTGTTGCGGTGAAAGGATTAGGTGGGTATCACTTAGCTTGTGATGCGACAAATGAACAGGCTGTTCAACAATTACGAATGCGAAAGCGACGGCCCCATCGTCCGCTAGCGATCATGGCGGCTTCCCTTGATATTGTAGAACAATTATGTCATGTCACCGCGGAAGAAAAACAGTTGTTCATTTCGCCGGAAGCTCCCATCGTTGTTGTTAAAAAAAGAAAAAACACAATGATTGCTCCATCGGTTGCTCCGGGGTTGCAAACAGTTGGAGTGATGTTACCGTACACGCCACTTCACCATTTATTGCTTGATGATCGATTGCCTGTTGTCGTGATGACAAGTGCGAATCGTTCAGGGGTGCCAATGATATACGAAGACGACCAAGCTTTACGTGATTTACAAGGCATTGCCGATTATTTTCTTGTACATAATCGTCCGATTGTTCACCCTATTGATGATTCTGTTGTTCAAGTAGAAAATGGAAAGATTCATTTTATTCGGCGAGCGCGTGGTTTTGTTCCGGATCCGTTGGAGACGAAGTATGACGTTCATGAAATTGTTGCACTTGGTGGTCAACAAAAAAATGTATTCGCATTTGGAAGACATCATCAAATTTTTTTAGGGCCTCATATCGGTGACTTAGAGCATGTAGAAGTCGTGGAACATTTCCAAAGGGAATACGAACATTTACGCACATGGATGGGAGTGACCCCAAAAACAATTGCTGTTGATTTGCATCCAAATTATGAAACGTGGAATATCGCAAAACAATGGAATGCCGACATTGTAGCTGTCCAACATCATCATGCACACATGGTTTCGTGCATGGAGGAAAATCATATACACTCTTCTTGTTTTGGCCTTATTTTAGATGGAACAGGATACGGGGAGGACGGACATATATGGGGGTTTGAGCTACTGTACGGAAATGCTTCGCAATATAAGCGGCTCGGTCATTTAACGTATACTCCACTTCCAGGGGGAGAGCGTTGTATAAAAGAACCGTGGCGTACAGCGGTCGGCATGCTTGGGCATTATTTCGGCGAGCAAGGATATGCTCTAGCAGAGAAGCGATTTACCGAACGAGCACAAGAGATACGCGTATTAAAACAAATGATTGAAAAAGGGTTACACTCGCCTTTGGCAGGTACGTGTGGGAGACTATTTGATGCCGTTAGTGCTTTTTTGTACGTTTGTACACATAGTACGTACGATGGGGAGGCGGCTGTTCGACTTTCTGAATTCATTGATGATACAAAAATATATAAAACTTATCCATTTCAAATAAAAAAACAGGATGAATGGGAAATTGATTTGGCAGAGATGTGGCAAGCGATATGGGAAGATGTTGAAGCTCATGAACAAGTGAATATCATTGCTGGTCGCTTCCATGAAACAGTTGTTCAAGCGTCTGTTGAATTAGTTCGTTTAGCTTTACAACAATATCCAACATACGAACGAAACATTGTATTATCAGGGGGAAGTATGCATAATCGTTATATCGTTAAACGTCTTCGTCAAGAACTCAGTAAGCTTGGATTATGTGTTTACACCCATCAAAAAGTACCATGTAATGATGGAGGACTAGCTCTTGGACAGTTAATCATCGCAGCGCATAGGAGGGATCGTGTATGTGTGTAGGAGTACCGGCGAAAGTGTTACATATTGACGGTTTTTCCGCAAGAGTAGATGTCATGGGATCACAAATGGATGTTGGAATTATTTTTGTTCCTGAAGTCAAAATAGGTGACTATGTCATTGTGCATGCTGGACAGGCGATGTCAATTATTGATGAACAGTATGCAAAAGAGAGTTTGGAAGAATGGAGGAAGTTAGTCGATGCTAGACGTGATGGATAGCCCAACTCGTTCAACGCTCAGTCAAACGTTGTTACAAGAAGTACAGATGTTGGCGAACCAGTTTCAACAAACGTTTGGACGAATGCCTTCGTTTATGGAAGTGTGCGGCTCACATACGATGGCACTTGCTCGTACGGGAGTTAAAAAAGCGCTCGAAGGATACGTTCGTCTCATTTCTGGTCCCGGTTGTCCTGTTTGCGTCACTGATCAAGTAACGATTGATGCAATGATTTCTCTGACAGATGGTTCGGACCGAATCATTTGTACATTTGGCGACATGATGCGGGTGCCTGGATCTTATGGAACGTTGATGCAAGCGAAGACAGAAGGAAAAGATGTGCGTGTCGTCTATTCTCCGGTTGATGCGGTTCGTATTGCTGAACAGCATCCACATCAAGAAGTTATTTTTTTAGGGATAGGGTTTGAGACAACCATCCCGATTTTAGCTGCAGCAATAAAAGAAGCAGAAGAAAAGCAAGTGCACAATTTTTCCATGTGGATGTCGACAAAGCTAGTGGAGCCAATTTTGCGGCAATTGCTTCACGAGAGAGAAGTGTCACTAGACGGTTTTTTACTACCTGGGCACGTATCCATGGTGATGGGGAGAGCTCATTTTGAATTTTTAGCAACGGAATACAATATGCCTGCAGTAATTAGTGGATTTGAAGCATTACATATGTTAAGTGCAATTCGTCATTTATTAATGTTAGCACTCAAACAGCATGCTATTGTATTAAACGATTATAAAAGTGTAGTGACTGAACAAGGAAGTGTACAAGCGAAATATTGGATGAACCATTATTTTACATTATGTGACGAGGCATGGCGTGGCATCGGTGTGATTTCTCAAAGCGGAATGGATTTTAAGAAAGAGTATGATCGATTTAACGCGAAAGTGAAGTTTTCCGTTTTAACGCGTGAACCACGTCGAACAAAGTGTCGTTGTGGAGAAGTCATTCGAGGACTTATTGATCCACCGCAATGTGCATTGTTTGGAAAAGCATGTACACCGCTTCAGCCGATTGGACCTTGTATGGTGTCATCAGAAGGTAGTTGTGCCGCGTATTATCAATATATGAGGGAGGAGTAACGAATGGAGCGAATCACGCTCGCTCATGGGGACGGAGGACAGTTAGCCCATCAGCTCATTGCAGACGTTTTTGTTTCTATGTTTCGTAACGATCGTCATGCAAAATTCGACGCAGCTACGTTTACGTTAGATCCCCACGAGCTAGCCATGACAACAGATAGTTTTGTCGTTAAACCGCTTTTCTTTCCGGGTGGAAATATTGGAAAACTGGCGGTAGCTGGAACAATAAATGATTTAGCGGTCGTTGGAGCGATCCCGAAAGTAATGACGTGTAGTTTTATTATCGAAGAAGGATTTCCAATTTGTGATTTAAAAACGATCGTGCAGTCGATGGCTGAAGAAGCGAAAAAAGTCAATGTGGAGATTGTTGCGGGCGATACAAAAGTCGTTGAACGTGGTAGTGCGGATGGATTATATATTAATACAACAGGGATCGGAGTCATTTCACATTCGCTTGAGCCGAAAATTTGTGAAGGGGACTCGGTCATTGTCAGCGGTTCAGTTGGTGATCATGGAGTAGCTATATTAGTTGCCCGAGGGGAATTAGGGCTTGTATCAACGATTGAGAGCGACTGTACAACATTGTATCCGCTCATTGCCAAAGCGTTACAGGCAAGTCAACGCATTCGCCTAATGCGCGACCCAACCCGCGGGGGATTAGCGACTGCCCTTGTAGAAATTTGTGAAGATTTTGGTGTAACGATTGAATTGGAGGAAGAACGTATCCCAGTAAAACAAGAAGTGGAAGGAGCATGTGAATTGCTCGGGTTTGATCCGCTCTATTTGGCTAACGAAGGAAAAGTGGTCATGATCGTTCCGAAAGAAGATGAACAGGCTGTTCTTGATGCCCTTCGTTCTCAACCTGAAGGAAAAGATGCAGCTGTGATCGGAACTGTTCGAGCAACAAACAAAGGTCAATTATTGTTGCGAACACCGCTTGGCACAACACGACGATTATATCGATTAACTGGATTAATGTTGCCGCGTATTTGTTAAACCGTAGGGGAATCCTGCGGTTTTTGTCTTTCCTACTTTTATGGTTTATGTCATAATAAATGACAGTACATAAAAAAGGGTGAGGGTGTCATGAAACAATATTTACAATTACTTGAAGATATTTTACAAAACGGTGTGTATAAAGATGACCGTACGAGAACAGGGACGATTTCTGTCTTTGGACGTCAATTACGCTTTGATTTACGCGAAGGATTTCCTTTACTTACAACAAAAAAGTTACATATTCGTTCCATTATTCATGAGTTGCTCTGGTTTTTAAGTGGGGATACGAATATTCGTTATTTAAAAGAAAATGGTGTAACAATTTGGGATGAATGGGCAGATGAAAATGGAGATTTAGGACCGGTATATGGAGCTCAATGGCGTTCATGGAGGGGAGCGGACGGTCGAACGATTGATCAAATTAGCGAAGTGATTGAACAAATAAAGCACAATCCAAATTCGCGCCGTCTTTTAGTAAGCGCATGGAATGTTGCGGAATTAGACAATATGAAGTTGCCTCCTTGCCATTATGCTTTTCAGTTTTACGTGGAAAATGGAACGTTATCGTGCATGTGGCAACAGCGTTCGGTTGATACGTTTTTAGGTCTTCCGTTCAATATCGCAAGCTATGCACTACTTACGCATATGGTTGCTCAACAATGCGATCTACAACCGAAAGAACTTATTTTTACTGGCGGTGACGTTCATTTATATATGAATCATATCGAACAAGCAAAGTTGCAATTAACGAGAGAACCGCGCCCACTTCCGAAATTAGTCATTAAACGAAAACCAGCTTCTATCTTTGAGTATCGCTTTGAAGATTTTGAAATTGTTGATTACCATCCGCATCCGCATATTAAAGCGGACGTGTCTGTGTAAGGGAAGTGAGTGAAGTGATTTCTATCATTGTTGCGATGGATCGAAATCGAGTTATTGGTCGGAACAATACATTACCTTGGCACTTACCGGCGGATTTAGCTTATTTTAAACATGTAACTATGGGGCATCCGATTGTCATGGGGCGAAAAACATTTGAATCGATCGGCCGTCCGCTTCCTGGAAGAATAAACATCGTACTTACACGGGACAACACGTTTTCAGCGAATTCGAATGTTCAAGTGATTCATTCAATTGATGATATTGAACAAGTAGAACAGCAATATGGTCATGTGTTTGTTATTGGGGGAGCGCAAGTGTTTGAACAAGCGATGCCGTTTGCGGATCAATTGTACGTTACACACATTGACGAAACGTTTACAGGAGATACATTCTTTCCACCAATTGATGAAAAGCAATGGGTGCTTCGTACCGTTCGCCAAGGTGTGCAAGATGAAAAAAATCGTTATCCACACACATTTTGTATATATGAACGAACAGCTCGCTAATTGGCGAGCTTCATCTTTTTGAATAATTTTTAGAAAATTTACTTTTCTTTATTCGAAAATATGATATATTTTAGAATAACATAATTTTGACAACGAAATTATAAATAGAAAGGAAACGAGAAAATGGAACAACAAGTAAAACGAAAACATGGCGTATATGTAGAAGATATTTTAATTGCTTATCAAACGCTAAAAGATGTCGTGTATCATACCCCTTTGCAAAAAAATGAATTGCTTTCAGAACGTTATGATTGTCACGTATATTTTAAGCGGGAAGATTTACAAGTCGTTCGCTCGTTTAAAATTCGTGGGGCATATTATCGAATGAAAAGCTTAAGTGAAGAAGAAAAGAAAAATGGGATTGTTTGCGCAAGTGCAGGCAATCATGCCCAAGGCGTAGCTTATTCATGTCGAGCGCTCGGTGTGCATGGGAAAATTTATATGCCATCTACAACTCCAAGACAAAAAGTATCACAAGTACAGTTTTTTGGTCGAGAGTTTGTCGACATTATTTTAGTTGGCGATACATTTGATGATTCTTATGAGCAAGCACGAATTTGTGCAAAACAAGAGCAGCGAACATTTATCCATCCGTTTGATGATGAAGCTGTAATTGCAGGGCAAGGAACAGTGGGCGTTGAAATTTTAAATGATTGTGAAGAACCGATTGATTATGTGTTTGCAAGTATTGGCGGCGGAGGGCTTATTTCTGGTGTCGGCACGTATATTAAAAGCATTTCACCAACAACGAAATTAGTTGGCGTCGAACCTGAAGGAGCTCCTTCTATGAAAAAATCGTTTGAAGCAAAAGAAGTTGTCACTTTAAGTGAAATTGATCCGTTTGTAGATGGCGCGGCAGTGAAACGTGTGGGGGAAAAAACATTTGCATTAGCAAAAGAGATGGTCGATGATATTGTCGTTGTTCCTGAAGGAAAAGCATGCACAACGATTTTGCAACTTTATAATGAAAATGCGATTGTAGTCGAGCCTGCTGGAGCGTTGCCGGTTGCTGCGCTTGATTTATATAAAGAACAGATTCGGGGCAAGACCGTTGTTTGTATTATTAGCGGAGGAAACAACGATATTGGACGCATGCAAGAAATTAAAGAGCGCTCGATGATTTATGAAGGACTTCAACATTATTTTATTGTCAATTTTCCACAACGTGCTGGAGCGTTGCGCGAATTTCTTGATGAAGTATTAGGACCAACAGACGACATTACACTTTTTGAATATACGAAAAAAAATAATAAAGACAGTGGCCCGGCTCTCGTTGGCATTGAATTAAAATGTCGTGAAGATTACGGTCCGCTCGTCGAACGAATGAAGAAAAAAGGTTTTCCGTTTATGGAAGTGAATAAAGATAGCAGTTTGTTCCATTTGCTCATTTGACAAAAATTTTTTATAAATCGGTGACGAAATGTGACATACTTCAACATAAAAATCGTGTATAATATAAGTAAATCGGTCAAAAAAGAGGATTGATATTTTGTTATTCAAAAGCCTAGAGTTTAAAAACGTAGATGGGCAAAAAGTAAAAATTATCGAAATTCCGGTATTGGAGGACGATAACCCTTATCAATTTATGGTAAAAGTAAGGTTACAAACGTTTATTGCACAAGTGTATGCTAAAAAAAGTCCAAAGAAGGTGTATTCATTTAAAGAATATTTAAAACGTGTGTTGAAGTGGCCGGTGTATGAACAAATATTTAAATCTGAAATTTTAAAAAACAATGCATAAATGATAGCGAGCTGTTTTGCCAATGTGCAAACCAGCTCTTTTTTTACAAAAAATTTTATGAAAACAGCGACATATAGGAGCATTTTATTATATAATTTCACCGTACAAAAATTTTAGAATGAAATGCAGGAAGTGAAAAAATGAGCAAAGTAAAGATTGTGACAGATTCTACGGTTGATTTAACGAAAGAAGTGATTGAGGCGTGGGACATTCGCGTCGTGCCATTATCGATCTCTATTGACGGGCAAACATATGTAGACGGCATTGATTTAACTCCACAACAATTTATTGAAAGAATGAAACAAGCAGATGAACTCCCAAAAAGTTCTCAACCTTCTGCAGGGCAGTTTTTACAAGTATATGATGAACTCGGAGAAGCAGGGTATGATGTCATTTCCATTCATATGACAGGAGGCATGAGTGGAACGGTGCGCTCTGCCGAGAGTGCTGCAACGATGACAAAAGCAAACGTTACCGTCATCGATTCTCGTTTTATTTCTCTTGCGCTCGGCTTTCAAGTATTAGAAGCGGCAAAAATGGCGGCAGAGGGAAAAACAGTAGAAGAAATTGTTTCACGTCTTGATACGATCCGAGCGAATACACATTTATTTGTTGTTGTTGATACACTTGAAAATCTCGTTAAAGGTGGGCGCATTGGCCGAGGGAAAGCAATGATTGGTTCGCTACTAAATATTAAACCGATCGCTTCGTTACAAGATGGTGTATATACACCTGTGACAAAAGTTCGTAGTCAGTCTCAAATCGTTAAATTTTTAACAAACCAATTTGTTGAACATACGAAAGGAAAGATGATTCGAGCAGTAGGGATTGCTCATGCAGATGCGCTTGATTTAAGCGAACGATTAAAACAGTCGCTTGCGGAAGCAACAGGATGGACACAAACAGATATTGTGTATACAACCCCGATTATTTCTACGCACACAGGTCCAGGGGCCATCGGATTTATGTATTATACGGAGTAGGGGGAACGAAAAAATGAAGCGTATACGTTTATGGTTATTTGCTTTATTTCTGTCCTTGCTTGTTGCTTGCCAACAATCAATTCCAGATGCAAAAAATTGGCCAATTGAAGATTTCACATTTATTGATCAAAATGGTCAACAGTTTGGTTTAGCTGATTTAAAAGGAAAAGTATGGGTGGCTGATTTTATTTTTACGCGATGCGCTGATGTTTGTCCTCCAATGACGGCAAATATGGCGAAATTACAAAAAATGGTGAAGGAAAAAGGGTTAGACGTTCATTTTGTTTCGTTTAGTGTCGATCCTGAAAACGATACACCGGATGCATTAAAGGCATATGTTGAAAAGTTTCAGGGGGATATGAGCCGTTGGCACCTGCTTACTGGATACACACAACAAGAAATTGAACGTTTTGCCCAAAAAAACTTTAAAGCTGTCGTAAAAAAACCGCAAGAAGGCGATCAAGTCATTCACGGTACAGATTTTTATCTTGTTGATCAAAATGGGAAAATTGTGAAGTATTATAGTGGCTTAAACGATGTGCCTTACGAAGAAATTTTAAAACATATTGACATGTTACAAGAATAGGATATACAGACAAAAATGATGGTTCAGTCATTTTTGTCTTTTCTTTTATAGAGAGGGGATTTTCTGTGAACAAATTTCTTCTTCTATTCCTTTGCATGTGTTTAGTCGGATGTTCTTCTACACCGACAATGATGAAAGAGAAAGAACAAGTGCAAATGAAACCACGTGATTTACAAATTGTGGCGTTAGGCGACTCATTAACAGAAGGAGTGGGCGATGAGCAAGGTGGATATGTCACATTTATCAAGCAATATTTAGAAAGTCGTGAAGATGTAAATAAAGTGTTTGTGCACAACTTTGGCAAACGAGGATTACGTAGTACACAACTGGCAGATGTCATGATAAATAACGAATCGGTGATTCAGCAAGCAGATCTTATTTTTATCACTATTGGTGGAAATGATATGATGAAAGTTGTTCGTTCACATTTTTTATCTTTAACATATGATTTGTTTGTAGAGGAGCAACAGGCATTTGCATCCCGGCTTGATGAGCAACTCCAACTTCTTCGTCATATGAATCAAGACGCTTATATTGTGCTTATTGGATTATACAATCCGTTTTCTTCAGCTTTTCCAAATATACCTGAAATGGATGAGATTATACACATGTGGAACGAAGGAAGTAAGGAAGTAATTTCTCGCTATGATCGTACACTATTTGTACCTATTGCGGATCTGTTTGAAGGACGGGATGATGTGTTGTATGATGATCAATTTCATCCGAACAAAATAGGCTATGAACAAATGGCAAAGCGCATATACGAATACTTACAAAGACATCAGGAATGGATAGGAGAATGAATTGTGAAGTGGAAAATTTTATTTTTTAGCTTGTTAGGGATAAACGCTCTAATGATCGTGTTACTACTTTTTTATATGTTTCAGCCATCTTCTTCCCCAAATGTCTCAAACATCAAAGGGGAAGGACCAACATTTACTGTGCAAACATCTAAACAACATATGAATACGTTAATTCGTGATTATATCCAGAAGCATAAAAAAGAAGGGGAATTGTCTTATGATGTCCAATTAGCTGATCGCCTCTATATTACAAGTGCGATTCCGATATTCGGAAAACAAGTCGATTTAACGATGGCATTTGATCCAAATGTTGATGAAAGCGGGAACATTATACTGGCTCATCCAACAATGACATTCGGACAGCTTCGTTTGCCTGTTCCATATGTATTGGCGTATATAGAAAAGCATGCATCTTTACCGAATTGGGTGAAAGTGGATGCGAAAAAAGAGCGCATTTATATTGTTGTCAGCGATATTCGTATAAAAAAAGGATATATGCTTAAAGCGAAAACGTTTGATTTAAGTAAAGATGATATGACTTTTACAGTTACAATTACAAAATAGGATGTCCCATATATCGAGGGACATCCTATTTTATCCGCAATCCTTTCGGGTAAAAGTTTTTTACCACTCCTTTTACTTCTTTTCCCCAACCGAGTGGATAACCGTCAATAGTAATTAATATCCATCCTCGATCGCCATTTGTTTGTAATGTTTCTCCTTTCATATATCGGATACTTTCTTCAAGCGTGAGCGGAAGGTGTGCTTGTACTTGTTGTTTTGTTAGTGCCATAGCTAAAGCGTGGTTTGGTTCAAAGCGATTTTTTTTCCATTCTCCTATATGGAGACCAGGTCGAACGACTTTTAAGCCGTCTAAACGTGGGCATAAATAAGGGAGAGCAAATATATGCGTCCCAAATGCGTAAAGCGTCCCATCTATTGTCGTTTGGATTATATGGTTTATAAACGTTTCATAATCGCGCCGCATTGCTTTAGATACGTTAGAAGTGGCTACTTTTCCATTCCATCGTTTTGCTTCTCCTCGTTTGCGCATTTTGGCAACGAAATGTCCTTCTCCGTGGAGATGATGAGGCCAAAGCCTTGCCGTATGTGCGATTTGTTCGTTATATGTGTTCGTCCAACGGACAACACCTGGTTGAATCCCGTGTTCTTTTTCGATTGGAACGAGTTCCATGTCGTTGTAAGTCGCTAAAAACCAGTCGATGATTTGCTCATTTTCTTCAGGGGAGAATGTGCACGTCGAATAAACGAGTGTGCCCCCTTCGTTTAACATTTTATAAGCACAAGATAAAATATGTTTTTGTGTTTGTGCACATTTTTGGACATGATCTAAACTCCAAAATTGAATCGCTTCTTCGTCTTTTCGAAACATTCCTTCTCCGGAACATGGGGCATCAACTAAAATTTTATCGAAAAATCCTTCAAATGTTTCCGATAGTTTTTCAGGTGTTTCATTTGTAATAACAGCATTTGTAATTCCAAGTCGCTCAATATTTTCAGATAAAGCTTTGACACGCTTTGGATGAATTTCGTTTGCCAATAAAAATCCTTCATTGTTCATCATGGCTGCTAGTTGTGTTGTTTTCCCGCCGGGTGCTGCACATAAGTCAAGCACTCGCTCCCCTGAAGATGGGGCAAGCACCTCAGCGACAAACATTGCGCTTGGTTCTTGAATGTAATACAATCCGGCAGCATGATACGGATGTTTGCCAGGTTGGGCATCGCGATAATAAAATCCTGTAGAACAAAAAGGAATTGGCTCAAGTTCCCATGGACTGATGTTTAAAAATGTCGACGGTGAAACTTTTAGTGTATTCACCCGCAAACCATGAACTTTTTCTTCATTGTACGTCGCAAAAAAACGCTCCGCTTCATCTTGAAGCAAAGCATTCATTTTTGTTATAAATTGTTCTGGTAAATGACACATAGTCATGCTATAACCACTTCACTTTCGGTTCTGTTTTGTTTAAAATGCGTTTTATGTTTGCTCGGTGGCGATAAAACACAAAAAGTGTCAATAACGTGACGACAATGCGTAATGGAATATCGTCTGTCCATATGAATGCATAAGTGGTGGCATACACGCCCGTTAACATAGATGAAAGCGAAACGTATTTTGATACATACAAGATGAGAAAAAAGACAGCTAACATCGTCATAAAAAGGACGGGTGAATAAAATAGCAACACTCCACCAGAGGTCGCAACCGCTTTTCCACCGCGAAATTGTGCAAACACCGGATATGTATGACCAAACACAGCAAACATCCCTGTAAGAAGCGGATGAACATCTACATGAAACAATACAGGTAAGCTTGCAGCTAACGTTCCTTTTAAAATGTCGGCAATTGTCACAATTAATCCCGCTTTTACACCGAGCACGCGAAATGTATTTGTTCCGCCTAAATTACCGCTCCCATGTTCACGTATGTCAATTCCGTATCCGATTTTCCCAACAAGTAGCGCGAACGGAATCGAACCAAGTAAATAACCGATGATCATAAGCAAAATGGACATTATAAGCCCCCTCTACTTCATTCGTATTTCCTTTATAAAGGTCATGTTTTTATTGTAACATGCTTTTTTAAAAAATGAAGGCAGGATTATTTTTTTGCATGAAGAAATACTAGGTTATTACAAGGAGGGAATGAGATGAGTTTAAATCGTGAACAAATCAAACAAATTTTAAATAAGGCAAAACGAATTGCTGTCGTAGGATTGTCAGATCGTCCGGAACGTACATCGTACATGATCGCAAAAGCGATGAAAGAAGCAGGATATGAAATCATTCCAGTTAACCCGCTTATTAAAGAATGGGAAGGTATTCCGGCTGTTGCTACGTTAACGGATATTGAAGGACATGTCGATATTGTGAATGTGTTTCGTCGCTCTGAACATTTACGTGAAATTGCTGAGCAATTTGTACAAATAGATGCGGACGTGTTTTGGGCGCAATTAGGTGTATATGATGAAGAGGTGTACCGTGATTTAACTGAAAAAGGTTATACTGTGGTGATGGATCGCTGCATCAAAGTAGAACATGCGCTCACACGTTAAAAACGACCATTCTTTTTGTAATGGTCGTTCTTTTTCTTCATGACGTTGGACGTTTTCCGAATGTATGTTAAAATAGAGAAAGTCGAAAAAATAGAAACAAATGTTCTTGTTGTGAAAGGGGAATGATTGTGACAGATAAACAACTTCTTACATATAACGAAGATACCATTCAAGTATTAGAAGGATTAGAGGCTGTTCGTAAGCGGCCAGGGATGTATATAGGAAGTACAGATAGTCGTGGTTTGCATCATCTTGTATATGAAATTGTAGATAATGCCGTTGACGAGGCGCTTGCTGGATATGGAAAGCGCATTGTTGTGACGATACATAATGATCAAAGCATTAGCGTTCAAGATGAAGGACGTGGGATGCCTACAGGTATGCATAAGCTAGGAAAGCCAACGCCAGAGGTTATTTTAACTGTATTACATGCAGGCGGGAAATTTGGTCAAGGTGGATATAAAACGAGCGGTGGTTTGCATGGGGTTGGTGCCTCTGTTGTTAATGCTTTATCAGAATGGTTAGAAGTGACGATTCAACGTGACGGTTTCATATATTACCAACGGTTTGAACATGGTGGGAAGCCTGTTAGTACACTTGAAAAAATTGGAGAAACAAAGCGAACAGGAACAAAAATTCGCTTTAAACCAGATCCAACGATTTTTAGTACAACAACGTTTCATTATGAAACGATTAGCGAACGTTTGAGAGAATCTGCATTTTTATTAAAAGGATTGAAAATTGAATTACACGATGAACGGTCGGGATTAAGTGATACATTTTATTACGAAAATGGAATTGAAGCGTTTGTACAATATTTAAACGAGGAAAAAGATGTATTGCATCCGGTTGTATTTTTTAGCGGCGAGCAAAGCGAGATTGAAGTAGAGTTTGCCTTTCAGTTTCATGATGGATATGCAGAACATATGCTTTCGTTTGTGAACCACGTGCGAACGAAAGATGGAGGAACACATGAAATCGGAGCTAAAACGGCAATGACTCGCGTGTTTAATGAATATGCACGAAAAGTAGGTTTATTGAAAGAACGAGATAAAAACTTAGAAGGCACAGATATTCGTGAAGGATTATCCGCGATCATATCTGTCCGCATTCCAGAAGCACTGTTGCAATTTGAAGGACAAACGAAAGGGAAACTAGGAACACCTGAGGCGCGTTCGGCGGTTGAAGCGGTCGTTAGCGAGAAGCTAACGTACTTTTTAAATGAAAATCCAGATATCGCCACATTGTTAATTAAAAAAGCAATTCGGGCGTTTCAAGCGCGTGAAGCAGCACGAAAAGCTCGGGAAGAAGCACGTTCTGGAAAAAAGAGAAAAGGAAAAGAACATGTATTAAGCGGAAAGTTAACACCTGCTCAAACACGAAATCCACAAAAAAATGAATTGTATTTAGTCGAGGGAGACTCGGCGGGTGGCTCAGCTAAACAAGGACGTGATCGTCGTTTTCAAGCTGTATTGCCTCTTCGCGGGAAAGTCATTAACACAGAAAAGGCGAAACTAGCTGATATTTTTAAAAATGAAGAAATTAACACAATTATTCATGCTATTGGCGGCGGTGTGGGGGCTGATTTTTCGCTCGATGATATTCACTATGATAAAGTCATCATTATGACTGACGCAGATACAGATGGGGCACATATTCAAGTGTTGTTGTTGACTTTCTTTTACCGTTACATGCGACCACTCATCGAAGCTGGTAAAGTGTTTATTGCCCTTCCACCACTTTATAAAGTAAGTAAAAAAGTTGGTAAAAGAGAAGTGATTGAATACGCATGGACCGATGAACAACTGCAATCTATTTTAAAAAGGATCGGTAAAGGATATACGATTCAACGTTACAAAGGGCTTGGTGAAATGAATGCTGATCAATTATGGGAAACGACGATGAATCCAGAAACGCGGACGCTTATTCGTGTTCGTATTGATGATGCAGCACGTGCAGAACGTCGTGTAACAACATTGATGGGCGATAAAGTAGAACCGAGGAGAAAATGGATTGAGTCTAATGTGCAATTCGGTTTAGAGGACGATATGAATATTTTAGAGAACGATCATGTGATGACAACTGAGGAGGAATAAGAGCATGGAACGTGTATTAGATTTACCGTTTGAAGATGTGTTAGGGGACCGATTTGGTCGGTATAGTAAATATATTATTCAAGAACGCGCCCTACCTGATGCACGCGATGGATTGAAGCCAGTGCAGCGTCGCATTTTATATGCAATGTATGTGGACGGAAATACGGCCGATAAACCGTTTCGCAAATCAGCGAAGACTGTCGGAAATGTTATCGGTAATTTTCATCCACATGGTGATTCTTCTGTATATGAAGCGATGGTGCGCATGAGCCAAGAATGGAAAGTGAGAAATGTACTGATTGAAATGCACGGGAATAATGGAAGTATTGATGGAGACCCACCCGCAGCGATGCGTTATACAGAAGCCAGACTATCTGCAATCGCATCTGAATTGTTGCGCGACATCGATAAAGAAACGGTAGAATTTGTACCAAACTTTGATGATACGAGCAAAGAACCTGTTGTATTGCCAGCGATGTTTCCCAATTTACTTGTCAATGGTTCAACAGGCATTTCAGCAGGTTATGCGACAGAAATTCCACCACATCATCTAGGAGAAGTAATTGATGCAGTGATTATGCGCATTGATCATCCGACTTGTACAGTTGATGATTTAATGACCGTATTAAAAGGTCCGGATTTCCCGACGGGTGGCATCATCCAAGGAAAAGAAGGCATTAAAACGGCCTACGAAACAGGAAAAGGGAAAATTATTATTCGCGCTAAAGCAACGATCGAACAAGGGAAAGGCGGCAAACAAGCAATTGTGATTACGGAAATCCCTTACGAAGTCAATAAAGCGAATTTAGTTAAAAAAATTGATGAATTGCGTCTTGAAAAAAAGTTGGACGGAATTGTTGATGTGCGTGATGAAACAGATCGCACAGGTTTACGCATCGTTATCGAAGTGAAAAAAGACGGCAATGCAGAAGGTATTTTAAACTATTTGTATAAAAATACTGATTTGCAAATTACGTACAATTTCAACATGGTTGCCATCCATGAGCGTCGTCCGAAGTTATTAAGCTTGCCGCAATTATTGGATGCGTATATTGAACATCAAAAAGAAGTGGTCGCGAATCGTTCCCGTTATGAATTACGAAAAGCAAAAGAACGGGCTCATATTGTTGAAGGGCTAATGAAAGCGATATCGATTTTAGATGAAGTAATCGCAACGATTCGTGCTTCCAAAGATAAAAAAGATGCAAAAGCAAATTTGATGAATCGCTATGAATTTACAGAGCCTCAGGCGGAAGCGATCGTCACATTACAGCTGTATCGTTTAACGAATACAGATATTTATGATTTGCGTGAAGAAGCAAACGCATTGAATCATAAAATCGAAGAATTAACGACCATTTTAGAAAGTGAGAAAAAGCTATTATCTGTGATTAAAGCCGATTTAAGAAAAATGAAAAAAACGTATGCAGATGAACGAAGAACGACGATTGAAGAAGAAATAAAAGAAATTAAAATTGAAATGAATGTCGTTGTTCCTGAGGAAGATGTCATTGTTACCGTCACAAAAGATGGGTATATTAAACGAACAAGTATTCGGTCTTATAGCGCTTCTAACGGACAAGATATCGGCATGAAAGAGGGCGACAGATTGCTCGGTATGTTTGAAATGAATACGACACATACGTTGTTGTTGTTTACAAATAAAGGTAATTATCTGTATTGCCCTGTTTATGAACTTCCAGATATTCGTTGGAAAGATATCGGTCAACATATTTCTAATATGATTTTGCTTGATCGTGATGAACAAATTACTAGTGTTATTCCAGTTACAGATTTTTCTCACGGATATGTTTTATTTATTACAAAACAAGGGTTTGTGAAAAAAACGAGTCTCGTTCATTATAAAGCGCAACGATACTCTAAACCGCTTGTAGCGATTCGACTAAAGGAAGATGATGAAGTTGTAAACGTGTATCAAACAGACGGCACAGGCCGTATATTCCTCGTCACGCAATACGGGTACGGTTTATTGTTCCAAGAAGAAGAAATCGGAGAAGTGGGCGTTCGAGCAGCTGGAGTGAAAGGAATTCATCTGAAAGAAGGAGATTGCGTCGTTTCTGGCCAGCAAGCAACTGAAGAAAACGTTATTCTTGTAACAAAACGTGGAGCAGTAAAAAAAATTGCACGAACAGAACTCGAGCAATCTACACGCGCAAAACGTGGGCAACTTCTCATTAAGGAAGTAAAAACGACTCCACATCGATTAGTGAGCTGTCATTTCCTTTCTCATGGATATGTGATTTTAAAGACGGAGAAAGGAATCATGGAAGAGGTTTATGTCGACGAATTGCGATTAAGTGATCGATACGGCAATGTAACGTACGTGCTTGATTGTGAAGAAGTTGGTCATGTTACGGAGACGTGGGTGAAATGGTCATAACTCCCTTGAATTCCTTCGTTTTTTCAATTATATTGAAGAAGGAATAGTTTTCATATGGGGGATTTATGATGAGATTTAAACGACAAGAACCTTTCCGATATCAATTTGGTCAACCGATTCCGTGCACGTTCCGTATTACACGCATTGGAGAACGGGAGGTAGAAACGGATAAAGGAGCGGCTGAAATTCACGATATTAGTCCGCGTGGCATTCGCATGGAAACGAAGTTACATTTACCTATCGACTCTGCCAAAGGTGAAATGGAAGTGGAGTTACAGTTTACAATTGTTGATCAACCGATAACGGTACGCGGCGTTGTCATTTGGAAAAAAACATATGCAAATGAATTTCAATACGGTATATCATTAGAGATTTCTAAACAAGAAGAAATGCAGTTAATCGGAGAAATTAAAAGACATGCGGCGATGTATGTTCGGAAAAAAGAAAGCAAATAAAGAGGATGTCCATATGATATGGGCATCTTTTTTATTTGAAAAATGTTTGAAAGCGGTTGACTAACTTGTATATACAAGTTAAAATAAAAACAAACAAGTCGACTTGTATATACAAGTTTATAAAAAGATGTGTAAACGCTTCAACGAAGGAGGAGTAGAAGATGCGACAATCTGTTGAGAAAATTGTCCAAGCGGTCGGTGGGAAAGAAAATATTATTGCTGCGACACATTGCGTCACACGTCTTCGCTTTGCGTTAAAAGATGAAGGAAAAGTTGACAAAGAAGCATTAGAAAACATTGATATTGTGAAAGGGTCATTTTCAGTCAATGGCCAGTTTCAAGTAGTGATTGGTCAAGGATTAGTGGAAAAAGTATATAACGAAATGATTGAAATGACCGATCTCGGTCGAGCGACAAAACAAGACATTAAAGACGCTGCGGAAAAAAAATTAAATCCGCTACAACGGGCCATTAAAACGTTAGCTGACATCTTTATTCCGCTTTTACCTGCTATCGTCACAGCTGGTTTATTGATGGGATTAAATAACATTTTAACAGGCCCAGGAATTTTTTATGAAGGAAAATCAGTTGTTGATGTTCATAAACAATGGCGCGATTTTGCTGATATGATTAACTTAATTGCCAATACAGCGTTCGTCTTTTTACCTGGATTAATTGGTTGGTCAGCTGTTAAAAAATTTGGTGGAAGCGAGTTACTCGGAATTGTACTCGGACTTATGCTTGTTCATCCAGCGTTATTAAATGCATGGGCATACGCTTCAGCTGTGCAAGAAGGAACAGTGCCATATTGGAATTTATTTGGATTTGATATTCAAAAAATCGGTTATCAAGGCCAAGTATTACCTATTTTAATTTCATCATATGTGTTAGCGAAATTAGAACAATTTTTGAAAAAACGTATTCCGGAATCATTTCAATTGTTGCTTGTCGCTCCAATTGCATTGCTTGTAACAGGGTTTGTTTCTTTTATCGCAATCGGTCCTGTGACGTTTGGTGTTGCAAACGCTTTAACAGATGGTCTTGTTGCTTTATTTGATCGTTTTGCAGCGTTAGGTGGGCTTGTATATGGAGGGCTATACGCCGTTCTCGTTGTCACAGGCATGCACCATACGTTTTTAGCGGTAGACTTACAATTGATTGGTAGCACAGGTGGGACATTTTTATGGCCGATGCTTGCGTTATCGAACATCGCTCAAGGTTCCGCAGCACTTGCGATGATGTTCGCTACAAAAGATGAAAAATTAAAAGGTTTATCGTTTACATCGGCTGTATCTGCTTACTTGGGCATTACGGAGCCAGCAATGTTTGGTGTAAACTTACGATTCCGTTATCCGTTCATTTCAGCGTTAATCGGTTCTGCCATTGCGGGAATTTTTATTACGATCAATAAAGTGCAAGCTTCGTCTATTGGTGTCGGTGGATTACCTGGATTTTTATCGATTTTTCCTGAAAAATGGGCACCGTTTTTCATCGGCATGGCCATCGTCCTTATCGTTCCATTTACGTTGACGTACATTTTCGCAAAAACGAAAGGCGGTAAGTAAAATGCATCCATGGTGGAAAACAGCAGTCGTGTATCAAATTTATCCAAAAAGTTTCAAAGATACAAATGGCGATGGAATTGGTGATTTGCAAGGAGTTATACAAAAGCTTGATTATTTACAAACTCTCGGGGTTGATGCCATCTGGCTCACCCCCATTTACGAATCTCCACAGCGTGACAATGGATATGATATAAGCGACTATTATCGAATTTATGAACCATACGGTACGATGGAAGACTTTGAAAAACTTATTGAAGAAGCGCATAAGCGGAATATAAAAATTGTGATGGATATCGTTGTGAACCATACGTCAACAGATCATGAATGGTTCCAACAAGCTCGCTCATCTAAAGATAACCCGTATCGTCATTTTTACATTTGGAGAGATAAACCAAACAATTGGCAATCGAAATTTGGGGGATCAGCTTGGGAGTATGATGAACAAACAGGACAATATTATTTACACTTGTTCGATGTTACACAAGCTGATTTGAACTGGGAAAACGAAGAAGTGCGTAAGCGTGTATATGACATGATGCATTTTTGGTTACAAAAAGGAGTAGACGGCTTCCGTTTAGATGTCATTAATTTAATTTCGAAAGATCAACGATTTTTAGACGATGATGGATCTATTCCCCCTGGAGATGGAAGAAAATATTATACAGACGGTCCACGCATTCATGAATTTTTGCAAGAAATGAATCGAGAAGTATTTTCAAAATACGATATGATGACAGTAGGAGAAATGTCATCAACGTCTATTGATCATTGTATTTTATATACAAATCCTGATCGTCATGAACTGAATATGACATTTAATTTCCATCATTTAAAAGTCGACTATCCAAATGGAGAGAAGTGGGCAGTTGCTGATTTTGATTTTTTACAGTTAAAAAAGATTTTATCAGAATGGCAAGTGAACATGCATCAAGGCGGTGGATGGAACGCATTGTTTTGGTGCAATCATGACCAGCCACGCATCGTTTCTCGTTATGGGGATGATGGACGTTATCATAAACAATCAGCAAAAATGTTAGCGACAACGATTCATATGATGCAAGGCACCCCTTTTATTTATCAAGGTGAAGAGATCGGAATGACCGATCCAAAATTTGAACAAATCGATGATTATCGAGATGTCGAATCATTAAATATGTACCGAATATTAAAAGGACAAGGAAAAAGTGAACAAGAGGTATTGCATATTTTACAGCGAAAATCTCGTGACAACTCTCGAACACCAATGCAATGGAGCGATGAGCGACACGCGGGATTTACAACTGGAACACCTTGGATTTCTGTCGCGCGCAATTATGAAGAAATTAATGTTCAACGAGCGTTACAAGATCCAACGTCTATTTTTTATCATTATCAAAAACTAATTCAGTTGCGTAAACGATACGACATCATTACGACAGGGGATTACGAACTCATTTTAGAAGACCATCCTTCGATTTTTGCATATATACGTAACGGAAACGATGAAAAACTTGTTGTGATTAATAATTTTTACGGACAAGAAACGTTGTTTGAATGGCCAGAACATGTAGACATCACAGAATATAAAAGCGAAATATTATTATCGAACTATGACGACTCGCCAAGTGATTTTACAAAAATGATGTTGCGTCCGTATGAATCCATTGTTTATTACTTGAAAAAATAATGGTAAAATATTTTTCGGTGATAAACAATGAGTGAAAATAAATATTTATCCATTTATAATGACTTGTTATCGAAAATTGAAAAGGGAATATTTAAACCTGGAATGAAAATTCCTTCTGAAAATCAGCTCGTTGAACAATATGAGACATCTCGTGAAACGATTCGCAAAGCGCTCAATTTACTTTCGGAACATGGGTATATTCAAAAAATTAAAGGAAAAGGTTCCATTGTATTAGACGTTCGTAAATTCGATTTCCCGATTTCGGGCTTGATTAGTTTTAAAGAATTAGCACAAAAGTTAGGAAAACCTTCGCGAACGATTGTTGAGCAACTTGAAGTGATGAAACCCGATGACATGTTAAAAAAACATCTCCACGTGACGGCAAGAGATGACATTTGGAAAGTAGTACGCGTGAGAGAAATTGAAGGCGAGCGCATTATTTTAGATAAAGATTTTTTTAACAAAAAATTTGTTCCGTTTTTGTCTAAAGATATATGTGAGCGCTCCATTTATGAATATTTAGAAAAAGAATTGCAATTAAAAATTAGCTTTGCCAAAAAGGAATTTTTCGTCGAAGAGTGTACGGATGAAGATCGAAAGTATTTACATGTTAAACAATATACGCACGTTGTTGTCGTGCGGAATTATGTTTATTTAGATGATGCGAGTTTGTTTCAATATACAGAGTCCCGTCATCGTCTTGATAAATTTCGCTTCGTTGATTTTGCGCGGCGCATTCATTTGCATTAAAAATAATCCGTGGCATATGCCACGGATTATTTTGTTTCACGATGTAACGTATGGCGCTTTAGGCGAGAACAATATTTTTTTAATTCTAGCCGCTCTGGATTGTTGCGCTTATTTTTCGTTGTTATGTAGTTACGATCCCCAGTTTCTGTGCATTGTAAAACGACTTTGACACGCATGTTTCGTCCTCCTCAAAAAGATAATAGTAATCATTACGTTTTGTATCGTAATATAAAAAAGCTTGTTTGTCAACAATCGTAGCCGGAATGATTCCGACTACGATTGGAGATGTTCTTTCATAAATTGTGGGAGACGGAAGCATTGGTTTAATACATCCGCATTTGCGTATTTCGTTTGTTTTGTGAATGTATTGAGTCGTTCAAATGAAATAGGTTGTTTACTACCAAGTGTAAAGCTCCATAGCCCGCCAGGATATGTTGGAACAGTAGCTGTATATACGTGTACATGCGGGAATAAATGACGAATATTTGTATATGTTTGTTTCAATACGTCCATATGAAAAATAGGGGATTGGCTTTGACAAACCATCATTCCATCTTCTTTGAGCGCTTCATGCACACTTTTGTAAAAATCGTATTCAAATAATACTTGTGCAGGGCCAATCGGGTCGGACGAGTCAATAATAATGACATCGTACGTATTCACACGGTCTTTCACAAATTGAACCCCATCTTTATATATATATTGCACACGTGGGTCCGAAAGATTTCCAGATACTTCAGGTAAATGTTCTTTACATGCTTGAACAACAAGTTCATCGATTTCGACAAGATGTATTTCTTCTACCTCTTCATATTTCGCCACTTCACGAGCTGCGCCGCAATCGCCCCCGCCAATAATTAAAACTTTTTTCGGCGACGGATGAAGAGAAAGAGGAACATGTGCGATCATCTCGTTATAAATATGACCATCAATGGAAGTGGTTTGTACAACTCCGTCAAGTACGAGCATTCTTCCGAAGTCGTATGAGTCTAAAATCATGACATGTTGAAATGGTGAATGCTCTGAGTAAATGATTTCTTTAATGCGATAACTAATTTTTAAATTTTCACGTTCATCTTCTGTTAACCATAATTGACCATTTTGTTCTTTTATGTAGTTCATAACTTCCTCCTCTAACGATGTATTTGTACACCTTTTTTATATTAATATATTTCTGCATGAGTTTGCAAAGGGTGAGAACAACATGTGCAAAAATTGCAATAGTCTTTTTTTTCGCAAACGTTTACAAAAATAAAGTGTTGACAGTTCTTTTAACATTTACATCAATTCGTTGAAAAACGTAAGGAAGAGGAGTAGGATAAATTGTGAAAAACATCACAAAAACAGAAAGAGAAGTGAGGAAATGATGGACGCTTTACAAACATGCAAAGAGCTCGCATTAAAAAAACGATCCATTTTGCAAACATCACCGCTTCAATATATGATTCGTGCTGCTTTAGCAGGTGTATATATCGGTTTTGCTCTTGTTCTTTGTGTACGGGTTGGTCAATACTTTTATGAAACACATTCACCAGCCACTTATTTAGTAAGCGGCATTTTCTTCGGGATTGCCCTTGTGCTGATTATGTATGGTGGGGCAGAATTGTTTACAGGAAATACGATGTACTTTACGGTTAGTACCTTGCAAAGAGAAACGACGATTGGAGACACCCTTCGTAACTGGATCGCATGTTATAGCGGGAATTTGCTCGGTGCTGTTTTCTTTGCTTTTTTAATTGCGCAGTCAGGAATTTTTCATGATCTTCCGATGGATCATTTACTATTTGCAATTGCATTGAAGAAAATGCATGCAACAACGTTACAACTATTTATAAAAGGGGTTTTATGTAACTGGCTCGTTTGTTTAGCTATTTTTATTCCGATGCAAATGAAAGAAGATATCGCAAAAATATTTGCTATGATTTTAATTGTTTTCGTCTTTTTTGCTTCTGGATATGAACACTCGATCGCAAATTTCGTTATTTTCTCCCTTGCATTAGCTGTTCAACATCCTGATACGATTCATGTGGCAGGAATCGTCCATAACATCATACCTGTAACGCTTGGCAATATTGTCGGTGGGTCGTTATTTATGGGGGCGTTATACACGTATCTTTCATCTTCTTCTGCTAAACAATCTGCTCCCACATGGAAAGGGGCTTTTGGCGTACGAAAAATAATGAATAAGTAAGAAAAATAGTCGAGATATGTTCTCGACTATTTGTTTATTTGTTATAATATTGGCTATTATTTATTTCATTTTTCGTTTTATAGGGGGAGTTATGATGTATTTTCAACAAAAACACGCACAAAAGTTTATGGACAAATATAAAGATCGGGCCCGCTTGCTTATCTCGTGCCCAGACCAACCTGGAATTGTTGCAACTGTCACCACTTTTTTGTATGAACAAGGAGCCAATATCGTTGAGTCGAGTCAATATTCGACAGATCCTGAAGGTGGTACATTTTTTTTACGAATTGAGTTTGATGCTCCGAATATATTAGACAGAAAAGGGGAGATGGAGAGAGAGTTCGCAACGATTGCACAACGTTTTTCAATGAAATGGCGATTGAGTTTACATACACACATAAAAAAGGTAGCGATATTTGTTTCGAAAGAAGAACATTGCTTATTAGAGTTATTGTGGGAATGGCAAGCCGGTGAATTGCTTGCAGATTTCTCTCTCGTCATCAGCAACCATGAACAAATGAGAGAAACGGTAGAGTCATTCGGTATCCCTTACTATTACATACCAGTGACAAAAGAAACAAAACAAGAAGCAGAAGAAAAACAAATACAGTTGTTAAAGGAACATGATATTGATGTCATTGTGCTTGCTCGTTACATGCAAATTTTATCACCTCGTTTTGTCGAAACGTTTCCAACGCAAATTATTAATATTCACCATTCGTTTTTACCGGCGTTTATCGGTGCGCGACCATACGAGCAAGCTTATCGACGTGGAGTAAAACTCATCGGCGCCACGTCTCATTATGTGACAGATGATTTAGATGAAGGACCAATTATTGAACAAGATGTGGAACGAGTTGATCATAAACATCATGTAGAAGACTTGAAGCGAATTGGACGCATGATCGAAAAAACAGTCCTCGTTCGCGCATTAAAATGGCATTTAGAAGATCGTGTTATCGTTCATGAAAATAAAACAATTGTATTCAAATAAAGAAGAGGAGCTTCTCTTCTTCTTTTTTGTAAAAAATTGATATCATAAAACTATGTTCTAAATAAAAACTGAATAAAAATAAAAATGTTCAATTATAATGGAAATATAGAAGGATTTTTCTTTTAATTAAAGAATGTGTCATATGAGAGGAGGAGGAAAGATGAGCGAAAAAAGAAAACCGAGCGGATTTTTATTAAAGCAACGCGCATTTTTAAAGCTATATTTAATTACTTTAACCGAACAAGAACGATTGTACGGACTTAAGTTGTTAGATGTACTTCGTGAAGAATTTCATCCGTTTGGATACCGACCAAATCATTCCGAAGTGTACAAAGCACTACACGATTTAATTGAGGACGGGATTTTAGAACAAGTGAAAAAGAAAAAAGAAGGGATGAAATATCAAGAAGTTGTTTATTACCGTTTTACTGAGGAAGGATATAAAAAAGCACAGCTATATAAGCGGCAATTAAAAACAGAATTAGATCGTTGTGAAGCGCTTATTCGTAAAGCCATTAAAGATAATTTTAGTTGACAATAAGATCATATTTCATTTAATATACTGATAAGGGTATATAAGAAAAAGGAGCTTGATAAACATGACATACGATAACCAAGTAAAAAACCGATTAAAACGCATTGAAGGACAAGTTCGCGGTGTGCTGAAAATGATGGATGAGCAAAAAGATTGTAAAGAAGTGGTTGCTCAATTATCCGCTATTCGCAGTGCCGTCGATCGTGCCATTGCAGTGGTTGTGAGTGCTAATTTGGAGCGTTGCATTCGCAAAGATATCGAAACAGGATCATTAGAAAGTGAAAAACTGATTCAAGAAGCGGTTGAGCTACTCGTCAAAAGTCGATAATGCCGAGTGGCTCCTTTTTTATTGTTTGTTAACATAATATAATTATGTTAAACATTTTGTTCGTTTGTACAAATGAGTACATTTTTTGTACAATACGTACGTATGAAAACATAGAAAGGGTTGACATCATGATGTATACACAATCATTTTCACTTCCTGAAACGATTCAGACGATGATAGAAGAAAGAAGAGAGATGTTTAAACATGACATCCCCGAACGAATTGAGGCTACTGCATACACACCAGCTCATGAGTCCATTTTATACGACGCAATTATCGCTTTAGCGTTAGGGAAAAATGTGTTATTAAAAGGCCCAACAGGTTCGGGAAAGACAAAATTAGCAGAAACATTATCAGCTTTTTTTGGACAGCCTATGCATAGTATTAACTGTTCAATTGATTTAGATGCCGAGGCGATGCTCGGATTTAAAACGATTCAACAAATAAACGGACAAGCATCGATCGAATTTATACCGGGACCGGTCATTCAAGCGATGACAAAAGGGCATTTATTATATATTGATGAAATTAATATGGCTAAGCCAGAGACGCTTCCTATTTTAAACGGGGTGCTCGATTATCGAAAAACGATTACAAATCCGTTTACTGCTGAAGTCGTAAAGGCAAAACCGACATTTGGTGTCATTGCAGCCATTAATGAAGGATATGTTGGGACAGTTCCGTTAAATGAAGCGTTAAAAAACCGTTTCGTTGTCATTGATGTACCGTACGTTCAAGGGGAGGCGTTAAAAAGTATTTTGAAACAACAAACAAAGCTAACAAATGAAACGTTATTAGATCGTTTTGTGACATTGTCAGCTGATTTAATTGTTCAAGTGAAGCAAGGATATGTATCAGAAGAAGCGGCTTCCATTCGGGCATTAATCGATGCTTGTGATTTAGCGGTGTACATTCCGCCACAACGAGCGATTGAGAGGGCGATCGTTGAAAAATTAGAAGATGATCGTGAAAAAGCTGCGGTGCGTAACTTAGCAGAAACGTTGTTTGATGAATGAGGGTGGCTGAATGAATCGTTTTATTATGTTTAATGATAAAAAAGTCGATTCTTTTTTGTTTATGGAATTATCGGATTTAGTAAAAGCATTAACAAAAGATGAGCAAATGGAGCTCGAATTTGGCTATCAGTCGTACCTTGATCGACAACATAAAAAAGTAGTTGTTAGTCATTTTTGGGATAACCGACCAAAAGAGCAGTACGTATATGGATTAAAAAGCGATGTATTTTTGCGCACGATCGGAAATTTTTATCATACAAGCGATGAACATATTATTTCCTTTCTTAATCAAGTGAAATCCTATTCTATTCGGAATTTTGCTAAACAACTATTTATGTTGCTTGAAGATCTTCGTTTAGAAGATGTATGTCGACATGTCCGGCCTGGAACGAAAAAATCGTTTATCATTCGAAAACAGGTGTATCGTCATTATTTTCAAACGCAATGGAACGTTAATATGGTAAAAAGCATTCATACAGATGCACTGTTTAACTTTTTATATTTATTATTAACGGCGGAACAGCCGGTGCAAGACGTTTCTCTTCCTGAACCACTGCGATCCGCTCTTCCGTTTGTTGAGCGTGAAATTCGAAATGTATATGATGCAAAATCGACCGCTCATATTTCACATATTGTGCTTACAGTTGTCGATGTGTTAGATGAATTGTTAGATGCGGATATGTTAAACACATATTTTCATCTCCCAGAGTACATTTACATTGATCAACAGGAAGATAGGGAAGATATTCGCCGCAAAGATCCGTTGAAAAATCATGATGTGCTCGATGAAAAATCGAAAGACGAAGAGATTTTTCAAGAAGTGATGCATACATGGCATCGCGAAACAAGCGATATGACAAATAGTTTTTTGCAATTTGATCTAGAGCAGGGATCGCAAACAGATTTGCTTGGCGAAGGAGTTCGTCAAGGGGAAGCGGGAGATCAAGCGCTTGGGATTGTGCATGGTTCATCACAAAAAACGACGCATAATGATTATACGCATTTAGAACAACAAGAATATCACCAAGGTCTTTTTGGACGTTCGGAGTACGAATACGGAAAAGAAAATCGTTATGCGAAACCAATATTTGTGGATGCTTCGCCACCAACTGTACAACAAATAAGACAGTATGAACGTGATCGAGAGGTCATTGGGCCGTATCAAAAAAAGTTGACGCAAACCATTGAAAAAGTACTCGAGCATAAAAAAATACATCCGCGTACAGATTTACATGCCGGACGTTTAAATAAAAAGCTATTACGCTTTTTTATCGAGGATCATCCACGTTTATTTTATAAAAAGCATGAAACATCTCCTTTGTTAGATGCTGTTTTTGTGCTCCTTGTCGATTGTTCTGCATCGATGTATGACAAAATGGAAGAAACGAAAAGAGGGATTGTTTTATTTCATGAATCTCTCCGAGCGCTTCACGTTCCACATAAAATTGTTGGGTTTTGGGAGGATACAAACGAAGCGACATCGTCTTATCAACCAAATTATTTTCAAACAGTTATTGATTTTGATGCGTCTTTGAAAAAGGGACGCGGAGCAGAAATTATGCAGCTAGAACCTCAGGAAGATAATCGAGATGGTTTAGCGATTCGGTTAATGACAGAAGAATTGCAAAAAAGAAACGAAAAACAAAAATTTTTACTCGTCTTTTCGGATGGGGAACCAGCAGCGTTTGGATACGATCAAAACGGTATTGTAGATACACACGAAGCGGTTGTAGAAGCGAGAAAATTAGGAATTGAAGTAGTCAATGTGTTTTTAGCAAACGGAATGATTACCGAAAGCCAACAAAAAACGATTGAAAATATATATGGACAGTATCATGTCATTGTCCCAAATGTAGAGCAGTTACCGACATTTTTAGCCCCTTTACTAAAAAAATTATTGTTATACAAATTGTAAAAACACCCATCATCTTGGGTGTTTTTATGTTAATTCAAAAAATTTTTTCGTTAACAAAAATTTTTTTGAAAAAAGATTGTGTTTGAATAGTATGCGAGAAAATAAAAAAATTGTTATTAAGATTGTTTTAAAATAGTATACAAGAATAATTTATTTTCAATTTTGTTCCTTTAACGCTGTAAATTGTATATGTTTTTCTAATTTTTACTATTGACGCATAATTTTAATTTTCAGATAATACTATTACAAGATTAATAATCTTACTAATTATCTTAATTATTTATTTTAAGGAGGAAGTGTATGGAGCTCATTAATCAAGTAGTCGGATTTTTAAACAACATTCTCTGGTCTTATGTCATTATCGGCTTATTGCTCGGTCTCGGTTTGTATTTCACGATCGGGACGAAATTTGCGCAAATTCGTTTAATCGGAGAAATGTTCCGGGTCTTAAAAGAAAAATCTCCTGAAGGAAAAGGAAAACAAGAAATTTCTTCACTTCAAGCGTTCTTCATTGGTGCTGCGACACGTATCGGAACGGGTAACGTTGCTGGGGTTGCGATGGCACTAGCCATTGGAGGTCCAGGAGCGGTGTTTTGGATGTGGCTCGTTGCGATTTTAGGTGGAGCGAGCGCATTTGTTGAAAGTACATTGGCGCAAATCTTTAAAGTAAAAAGCGATGTTGGCTTTAAAGGCGGCCCAGGATATTATATGGAAAAACAATTGGGCGCACGTTGGATGAGCACAATTTTTGCTTTCACAATTATCGCAAGTTTTGGATTAACGTTTAACGCCGTACAAAGTAATACCATTGCAACAGCGTTTAAAAATTCATTTAGCATGAACCCTTATGTAACCGCTTTCCTTTTAGCGGCATTAACAGCAGTCATTATTTTTGGTGGAGTTACACGCATTGCTCGTTTCTCTGAAATTATTGTTCCGATTATGGCGTTTTTCTACATTGGATTAGCATTGTATGTAATGGTAACAAACATTACTGAAATTCCAGCAGTTATTGCTTTAATTTTCAAAAGTGCTTTTGGTTTAGAACAAGTTGTAGGCGGTGGCATGGGTGCTGCAATTATGATGGGGGTAAAACGCGGATTGTTCTCCAATGAAGCTGGTATGGGTAGTGCACCAAACGCTGCAGCAACAGCAACAGTTTCGCATCCAGCGAAACAAGGTTTTATTCAAGCACTAGGGGTATTTTTCGACACATTACTTGTATGTAGTGCTACAGCATTTATCATTTTATTATCAGATACGTATAAAACAGGCGAGCTTGTTGGTATTGAATTAACACAAGCAGCGCTTTCTGAGCACTTCGGTTCTTGGGCAGGTATTTTCTTATCAGCAGCTATTTTCATGTTCGCTTTCAGCTCGATCATCGGAAGCTATTACTACGGGGAAGCAAACATTGAATTTATTAGTAAAGGAAAAACAGCTTTATTCGTTTATCGTGTCCTAGCAATCGGAATGGTTATTTTCGGAGCGCTTGCTAGTTTACAAATTGTTTGGGATTTAGCTGACTTAGCAATGGCGCTTATGGCATTAACAAACTTAGTAGCAATCGGTTTACTTGGTCGTATTGCGTTCAAAGCACTTGATGATTATATGGCGAAACGTAAACGCGGAGAAGATCCTGTATTTTATGCTGATGATATTGAAGGGCTAAAAGGTGTTGAATGTTGGCCAACGCGCAAAGAAGAGCATGTGAAAAAAGCTGTAGGTAAATAAGTTTGAGTTCAAACGAAATGAAAATGGACAAGTCTAAGGGTGTTTCCTTAGGCTTGTTTTTATTTACACAATCTATTGTAAAAGTTTACAATGTTGTAACAGTTTCAATCTTTTTTGTAATACAGGTTTGCATTATAATAATAATCGGAATGAATGTTTCAAGATATACAAAGAAAAAAGAAGGGAGGATTTATATGAAACAGTATATTTTCAATTTTAGTACACATCATCAACAACCAGTTGTATGGGAAGAAGCAATTACTGCTCGCGGAATGATGGATGCGTGTATCAAAGCGAAAAAGCTATGTCGCGAGTATGAACGAGAAAAACAAATCCCAATCCGTATTCAATACAAAGGTGTTCGCTATTGCAATGAGGATATTGCTTAAAATAAGAAAGGACGGATTATGAGGTGTATGCATTTTATTGTAAAACGTAGCTGCTATAGCATATTTTGTTTACTAAAGCGGCTACGTTTTTATTTTTCTTTTCTGTCTCAAAAATAAAAGTTTACTTTTTATTTGAGATTAATTTTATACAACTTCCTATAATTTATGTTATGTAAACTAAAAACAAACGTGAAAAAAGAGGCAGTTTTTGTTCTGCCCTCTCATGATTTTTCTTTCAAAAAATAGTATAAAAACCAGATGGCGTGGTTTTGTTCATCAGCCGCCGCCCGGCGAAATGTTTCTTTTATGAACGGGATCGTTATATAGTCCGCAATTTCTAAATAAAAATCGACCGTTTGTTGCTCGTCTTGCAAAGCAATTTCTAGCCCACGCTTGAAATCATCCGGACATTTTTCGCTCATTTTCGGTTGAGGCCGCTTCCCAGTCAGACTAAAATAAATATGCTCAAATTGTTGAAAATGTTTGATTTCATCTTGTCGAATTTCAAGAATTTGTTTTCGCATGTTTTCTTTTTCTGCCAAGTGAGCTAATTGGGCATAACAATGAATTGCGCTATACTCTCCGTTAATGGCTTTTTCAAGGTCTTTCATAAACCTTGTATCGCTGTATACATAACCATTCATGATGAAAGTCCCCCTATTTTTCTCATTTTATCTTATGAGCCATTAACGGATAGGTGCATAGCCATTAAATATTTTTTTAATGCTCTATTTCTCACATTCGGCGCCTCGTTGAATAACAGAAGTGCCGAATTTTTTTTGAAGTTGTTCGATTGTTTTCCATAGCGCTTCGTTTTTCGCCTCTTCTTCATAATGGAACAAATCGAGCTGTTTGACGGCTTTTTTGCGATCGAAGACGTCTAGAGCGGTAATGCCGAGTAAACGGATAGGCTCTCCGTTCCAATGTTTTTGCAATAAATACGCCGCATAGCGAAATATATCCTCCGCTTCTTGAAAAGGATTGTCCCACGTTTTGCTACGGGTGATTGTTTGGAAGTTGTGGTAGCGAATCGTCAACTGAACGGTCGTCGATACAACTTTATTCTGTTTCATTCGTTTGCTGACAGAATCAGCTAATTGGTGAAGGACATCCAAAAGAACCTTCTTCCCTGCTACATCGTACGGAAGGGTGGTTGAGTTGCCAATTGATTTACGCTTCTCCCCTTCTTCTGGGTCGACAGGGCGATGATCTATACCATTTGCCCATTCTTTTAAACGAGAGCCATAAATTCCGAGAGTTTGTTGCAGCGTTGTTTCGTCGGCTTTTGCTAAATCACCAATCGTTACGACCCCCAGCGCATTCAACTTTTTGGCGGTTTTTTTGCCCACTCCATGCATATTTTCTACCGCTAACGGCCACAGTACATTCGGAACATCACGTTTGCGCAAAATAGTTATGCCGAGCGGCTTTTTCATTTCGCTTGCCATTTTCGCTAAAAATTTGTTCGGTGCAATACCGATACTGACAGGGATTTGAGCTGTTTCAAGTAAATCACGTTGAATGTTTTCAGCTAATATAAGTGGATGTACAGATAGCGCCATTTCCGTAACATCTAAATAGCCTTCATCGATAGAAGCTCGCTCAAGTATCGGAGAAACGCACTGTAAACGCTCAAACATTTGTTGGCTTATTGCACGGTAAAGAGAAAAATTCGGTTTCCGCACAACAAGCGATGGGCATCTTTTTTTTGCTTCCCATAGCGGCATCGTCGTATAAATACCAAGTTGCTTCGCGAGGTAATTCGCTGCTAGCACAATCCCCCTTCGCTCTTTCGGGTCGCCTGCAACGACGACAGGTTTCTCTTTTAGCGACGGATCGCGTGCCATTTCGCAACTAGCAAAAAACGAATTGCAGTCGATATGAAAAATAATGCGTCTCATGTCTATCCCCCTTCTAACTAAACGCTCCAATCATAGCGGAAATAATAACGACAACCAAAGGCGGGCATTTCAAAATGGCTAATAAACAAAACGCCGCTAATGCAAGACAAAAATCAGCAGGGGTTTGGATTGCTTTTGTCCATACTGGATGATACAGCGCCGCAAGCAAAAGGCCGACTACGGCTGCGTGAATGCCATGAAAAGCTGCTTGAAAACGTGAATGTTGACGAATCCATTCCCAGAAAGGAAGCGTACCGATGACTAATAGAAAAGGCGGAAGAAAAATAGCAATCGTTGCGACTATTGCCCCCTTCCATCCAAAACTCGCCATCCCTACATACGTAGCGAACGTAAACAATGGTCCAGGCACTGCCTGCGCCATTCCATATCCCGCTAAAAATTGGTTGTCTGTTACCCAACCTTTAGGTACTACTTCCGACTGTAACAAAGGAAGTACTACATGCCCTCCCCCAAAAACAAGCGCTCCAGCTCGATAAAAACTGTCAAAAAGGGCGATAAACGGAGAACTTGTCAACCGAGCCACAATCGGAAGCAGCCCGAGCAACATAAAAAATATAAACAAAACGCCCGCTGTTTTTCGTGGAAAAGTTGGAACAGACAGAACGGCTGTCCGCGAATGATGGCGGTATAAAAAACTTCCTATCATCCCGGCGACAATAATGATAGCAACTTGTCCTCCAGCGTTTGGTATCCAAAAAGACAAAATAGCCGAAGCAACAGCAATTGTCGCACGCGAACGATCGGGGGTAAACACCTTCGCCATTCCCCATACGGCATGAGCAACCACCGCTACCGCTACTACAAGTAACCCATGCAACCAATCGATAGGAACCTCTGCTGAAAAATAAGCCAACAGCAAAAGGATCAAGGCCGATGGCAACGTAAATCCCAACCATGCAGCAATGGCCCCAAGCATCCCTGCTCGCAAAAATCCAATGCCAATTCCGACTTGACTGCTTGCCGGTCCAGGAAGCAGCTGACACAACGCAACTAAATCAGCATACGTTTTCTCATCAATCCACTGTTTCCGTTTCACATATTCTTCGCGGAAATACCCTAAGTGAGCGACAGGTCCCCCAAACGAAACCAATCCTAACCGAGCTGCTGTTTTCCACACTTCCCAAAGTTTTTGCACGTACTTTGTACGGTTTTCTGAATGCAAAATGACTGCCCCCTTGAGTTTTATATTTAGTTAATTTGTTGTCAATTGTTCAATTCATCCCGTTTCCCCCATTTTACTTTACCACAGCCCTTTTTTTCTTTTGAAGTGTCAAGTATGCAAACCTCCCCTTCTTCCGCTATACTGAACAAGTAGTCTTGTGATCAGGAGGAAAATATGATGAAATCACTTGTTCTGGCCGAAAAGCCGAGCGTGGCTCGGGAAATTGCCCGCGTGCTTGGTTGTCGGGAGCAACATAAACATTACTTTGAAGGATCGAAATATATTGTCACATGGGCGCTTGGGCATTTAATCGAATTAAAAATGCCCGAGCATTATGATCCAACATATAAAACGTGGCGGTTAGAAGATTTGCCGATTATCCCAGAAAAAATGGGACTGAACGTCATTCGGCAAACGAGCCATCAGTTTCGGGCAATCGAAACCTTAGCAAAACGTCCAGATATTAAAAACTGCATCATCGCCACCGACGCTGGACGAGAAGGCGAACTTGTCGCACGATGGATTTTGCAAAAAATCCGTTGGAAAAAACCGCTGTTGCGCCTGTGGATCTCGTCTCAAACCGATCAAGCCATTCGCGAAGGGTTTCAACATTTAAAACCAGGAAAACAGTTTGAACGTTTATATGAATCTGCTGTGTGCCGGGCAGAAGCAGATTGGTTGATTGGGTTAAATGTGACGAGAGCGTTAACGACCAAATATAACGAACCTCTTTCCGCAGGCCGTGTTCAAACACCGACGCTTGCGATGATGATTGAGCGAGAAAAAGAAATTCAGTCATTTAAACTAGCACCATATTGGACGATTCGTGCCAACGTCGGGTCTGTTGTTGCTTTTTGGGAGCGTAACGGAGAAAAACGAATGTTTTCGAAAGAACTGGCGGAACAGCTATATGAAAAACTAAAAAACAAACAAGCGACGGTTATTTCTGTCGAACGAACAACAAAAAAAGAGCCACAGCCGCTTCCTTACGATTTAACCGAATTACAACGAGAAGCAAATAAACGGTTTGGCTTTTCGGCCAAAAAAACGTTAAGCGTATTACAACGGTTATATGAGCACTATAAGCTCGTCACGTATCCGCGCACCGATTCGCGCTATTTAACGACCGATATGGAACGTACGATGCTTGAACGTCTAGAGGGAATGAAATCCGGATACGTAGACGAAGTTGCTCCGCTTTTGAAAAATAAAGGGAAGGTAGTGGCTAGGCGGGTATTTCATAACGAAAAGGTAACGGATCATCATGCGATTATCCCGACAGAAGAACGGTTGGACATCGGCAAACTTTCCGCTGATGAACGAAAACTATATGACTTAATTGCGCGTCGCTTTTTAGCACTCTTCTATCCAGCATGCGACTACGAAACCATTCATGTTGTTTTTGATATCGACGGCGAAGCGTTTGTCGCGCGCGAAACGCGAGTAGTAAACGCAGGGTTTCGGCGCGTTCTAGAAAAGCAAGAAGAGAAAGGAACTTTCCCTACTTTTATGAAAGGACAACTGGTTTCTGTCATATTAGAGAAAAAAGAAGCGCTAACAGAGCCCCCTTTTCGCTATTCTGAAGCCGACCTTTTGTCACAAATGGAAAAATACGGACTAGGTACGCCAGCGACGCGCGCGGAAATTATTGAACGCCTCGTTGAAACGGAAACGGTCGAGCGAAAAAACGGACGGTTTTATCCGACACCAAAAGGGAAACAATTGATTGAACTTGTCAATGAGGAATTAAAATCGCCGCAGCTGACTGCGCGTTGGGAAAAAGAATTAGAAGCAATTGCTCGTGGAAACGGTGATCCAAAAACGTTCCTTCAACACATCCGCCAGCAAACGGAGCGGTTAGTGGCGGAAATAAAACAAAGCGATCGAACGTATCGTGCTCATAATTTAACTGGCTCGATGTGTCCAGAGTGCGGATCGTTTTTAAAAGAACGAGCGACAAAAGAAGGTCGCATGCTCGTATGCTCGAATATGACATGTCGCTTCCGGAAGAGAAAAGATCCAAAGCTTTCAAACCGGCGCTGTCCACAGTGCAAAAAACGAATGGAAATTCACGAAGGACAAGCTGGTGTCTACTTTCAATGTCGCCCTTGCAATGTCATTGAAAAAGCCAATGAGCAGAAAAAAGCAAAACTTGGCCAAAAAGAACGGGCGTTATTGAAAAAATATAGTGCCGAAAACGACTCATTTGGCACAAGTTTAGGTGATTTGTTAAAGCAAGCGTTAAATAAGAAAGAAAACTAGAGCCGCTTCCACATGGAAGTGGCTCATCCCGCACAACAAGATAACTTTCCGACATCTTGGTCAAACGTTAATGCTGCGAGCTTTAGTCCTTCTGCCATCGTTAAATACGGAGCGAGCGTTTCACGGAGGTCGTTTATCGTTAAGCCAAATTTTATGGCGAGCGTCGCTGCATAAATGATTTCCCCCGCATGTTCTGCGACAACATGAGATCCAAGTAATTTCCCTGTTTTTGCATCGGCGACTAATTTAAAGACACCGACTGTCTCGTGATTGACAATGGCTCTCGGGACAGCTTCTAAAGGCAAAACAGATGTTTTTACTTCGTATCCTTTTTCTTTTGCTTGCTGTTCTGTTAGTCCAACGGTTGCGACTGCGGGAGAACTAAACGTAACCGCTGGGATTGTTTCAAGCTGAATTTTTTTCTGTTGTCCGCCAACGGCATTCGCTGCAGCGATCGCTCCTTCGTATGCGGCGACATAGACAAATTGTGGACCAAGGGTGACATCGCCTGCCGCATAAATGCGCGGATTCGTTGTTTGTAAATAGTCATTAACAATAATTTCACCACGCGAACTTGTTGTTACCCCAGCCGCTTCTAAACGCAACGCTGCCGTATTCGGTGTTCTCCCAGTAGCAATGAGCAACTCCTCCGCTTCAATCACCTGTTTTTTTCCATCGATTTCTACATATATTTCTTTCACGTTTCCGTCTTGTTCAATGCGTTCAAAGGCTACTCCTGTGAGGAGGCGGACGCCTTGAGTGGTGAGCGCTTTTGTTATCGCTTCTGAAATTTCTTGGTCGTATGTTTTTAATAGCCGAGGGCTTCGTTGCATCAATGTGACGTCAGAACCGAGATGATGAAACAGTTGCCCGAGTTCGATGCCAATATAACCAGAACCGATGACCGCTAATCGTTTAGGTACTTCCTTTCGTTCGAGTAGCGTCGTACTTGTGACGTACTCAACATCCGCAAGCCCAGGAATATTAGGAATTGCCGGAGCAGCGCCTGTGGCAATGAGGAAGCGGTTGGCTGATAATTTTTTCCCGTTGACTTCTACTGTCGTTTCGTCTAAAAATACCGCTTCTCCTTGAATAAGCGTAAATCCATATTCGTCGATGAGATCGATATATTTCGCTTGGCGTAGGTTTTGTACTAATTCATTTTTTTGCTCGATTAGTGCAGATAAATCGACCGTTCCGGCAGATGTATGCAGCCCAAGAAACGGATGATTTTTTGCTAAGTAGTTTATTTCTCCTGCCAGGAGCAATGTTTTCGAAGGTACACAGCCGATATTCACGCATGTTCCTCCTATCGTTCCCCGTTCAATCATGGCGATTTTCGCCCCGTATTTTCTTGCTTCAATTGCCGACGCAAAAGCGGCAGCACCAGAGCCGATGATGATGTAGTCATATGCTTCTCTTGTTGCTTCGATTTCCTCCGCTTCTGTCGGCTCATAACCAGCCGCCGTTATGGCTTGTTTTGCCATTTCAACGTTGGCATGAGGAAGTTCAAATACCGCTTCTCCACGGTGAAAACTAACATCAATAGATGTTGCGTCGAGTTGTTCAAGAATCGAGGTAATATGTTTTTCACAGCTTGGGCAAGTCATTCCTTCAATGCGCATCATATATCTTTTCATGTTGAAAATTCCTCCTCAATTAACGTTTCAATCATCGGGCACTCGTATAACGCTTTTTCATCTGGACACCGCTTTTTTAAGTCTTGGAGCATACATACGACTCGCTGTAAGTCTTTGATTTGCTTTTGCACTTCTTCCACTTTTTTTTGATACAAATTCATACATATTTGCGCGTCGTTCCTTATCTTGATCGACAATGCCGAGCAACTGGTGAATTTCCGTTAGCGAAAACCCGAGTTGTTGCAGACGTTTAATAAATTGGATGCGCTTTGCGTCTGCATCGGAATATAAACGATACCCCGCTTCTGTTCTTGTAGGTAGTGGGAGTAGCTGCCGCTTTTCATAATAGCAGATCGTTTCCTTATTCACGCCACATCGTTTTGCTAGCTCACTAATCCGATACATTGAATCACCTCCAATTCAAGTATAAACCTTGTACTAAGGTACATAGTCAAGCTAGTAAAAAAATTCTACTATTGACAACGAATTGTGAATTGACGATAATTAAACATAAGAACATATATTCGTATATGTTGTTTTATCATTATAGAGGGGTTGTGATGAATTTATGGATCAAAAAGTTGTGACATGCCTTATGTTTTCAGGGCAGGCAGAAGAAGCGATTCGTTTTTATACGTCCGTTTTTTCTCCAGCGGAAATCGAACAGATCGTGCATCAAGAAAACGGCATGGTGCTTCATTCGACGTTTCGATTAAAAGGGCAACGGTTGATGGCGATTGATAATCACGTCGAACAGCACGAGTTTACTCCTGCGATGTCGCTATGTGTCACGTGTGATACGGAAGAAGAAATTGACCGTGCTTTTGAACAACTATCCCAATCCGGAAAAGTGCTCATGCCGCTAGGCGCCTATCCATTTAGCAAAAAATTTGCATGGGTGGAAGACCGATACGGTGTATCATGGCAACTGTCTCTCGGAAATTAGTAGCTAGACGAAAATAAGCTGTTGGCACAAGCTCAACAGCTTATTTTTATCTCATCCGCTTTTGCATCCATACTTGTTTGATAATTGGTTGAAAGCCGATTTCTTTTAAAAGGGAATAAGTGGCTGACGAATGGGCAATCGGAACGTTCGGTACTACTTTTACGACCTTGTCTGGATGAGCGCTGGAAATTTTTGTAAGTAAAACCCGAAGGATATGTTCTGTATCGTTTCTTTCTGGATCCGCTTCGCATTGATATAAAACCGTTTTTTCATGTTTGCCTGTTGCGTCAAAAACACGTCGATAATATGCATAGCCGATGTTGCATCCACGTTCATCTTTTACAAGAAGTGCCTCTCCATCTTTGGCACTTTGCCATTGCGTTTGCCACGGGTGTCGCCCCTTATAAAACGGAAGGAGGCTTATTTGTTGTGGGACGGTCGTTTCTACTTGAAAGGTTGCGTCATCTAGGAAGTGTGGCACCGCTTCTTGAGATTGTAAATACTCCAGTTCATCCACGATTTCATAGCCGAATTTTTGGTATAGTGCAATGGCTCGCTCATTTTCGCTAATCGCTTCCAATGTTGCAAGTTCAACGCCTGCTTCTTGGTAAATGTTAAGCGTCGCTTCCATTAGCGCCTTTCCAATCCCCGTTTTTCGAAACGCAGGCGCTACTCCTGTACCGCCGTTCCAAGCCATTGAAGTTCCTTTACATTCACGAACGCCGTTTAGCACAATCCCAACTGGCTCATTATGGTAAAAAGCAATAATGGACAACGTAGGAGAAAGCCCTTCTCCTACTAATCGATGCAAAAAGCTTTCTATCGTCAGCTGAATCGGAAAATAATACCCTTCAAATCCAGCATTCCAAGCACGCACCGCTTCTTCTAACGTACATTCTGATAGTCGTTTTATTTGTAACATATTCCCTCCGTCATGCCCTAATGTTTTTTTTAGACATCGCTTCTTTTTTTGGACTTACGCAAAAAAGCGAAAAAACGCCACGGAAATCGGATGCAAGCTCACTGTCGCAATTTTTTCTGCCACAAATGCCCCTCCCTAAATCGTCGTCAAAAATAGAAGAAAATAAGTTTTTATAGAAGTGAAGTTTTCCTCCTTTTCTCATTCATTTTATGCCTTTCTTCATCCTTTATTTTCCTATTCGTTGAAGTGTAGGGCTGTTTTTAATCGATACCCACGGGCGATTATGTTCCCAACGGACGTGCACATCTATTTGAAACGTTTCTGACAAATAATCGTCGGTGAGTATTTTTTCTTTTTGTCCGGATGCTATGATTTTTCTATCTTTTAACAATAATACATGAGTCATTTCTTCGATGATTTCTTCAATATAATGTGTGACATATAACACGTGGCATACTTTTTTCACGATAACGTCTTTAATGAGTGCTAAAAGTTCTTCGCGTGTTAACATATCTAGTCCTACGGTTGGTTCATCCAATATGAGTAACTTTGGCTTTGCCATTAGTGCTCGAGCAATCAGTACTTTTCTTTTTTCTCCTTGCGATAAGGTGCGATACGTTTTTCCTTTTAAGTAACCGATTCGAAACACATTCATCCATTGTTCGGCTTGGTGCAAGTCTTCGACTGTGACAGGCTCATACAGCCCAATCGAAGCAAATTTTCCGCTAACAATTACCTCTTCCACCGTTTCCGATTCTAATGTAGGTTGAAATCGCTCAAACGCGCTGCTTACAAACCCGATATGTTTGCGAAGTTCTGGTAAATTTGTTTTTCCAAATCGGTGCCCTAGTACGGAAACTTCTCCTTTTGATGGGTATTCATAGCCTAATAAAATATTAAGTAGCGACGTTTTTCCTGAACCATTTAACCCGAGAATGACCCATTGTTCGCTTTCTTGCACTTTCCAATGCAGACGATCTAAAATGACGCGGCCTTCTCTAATCAAAGAAACGTTTTTCATCTCAACAATCATTCCTCTTCCCCCTTCTTTACAAAACTCGCGGTTAAATGCCTAATGATAAAGATTTTAATAAAGTGGTACTTATTTTTGTTTAAACGATTTCATGACAATCCATTCCCACCACTTCCACGGCAACCAGTTTTTCAGCCTTAACGTCAATGTGACCCCTCTCCCTACAGGGTAACGCAAACGAGGAGTCGGCGATTGGACGACTTTGATTATTTGCCTAATGACTTCATCAGGAGGTGGTGCTGTTTTGGCTACTCGATTCACGTATTGCATAATGATTTTCATTTCTTTTTCATATGGCGAACCTGAACGGACGGACACTCCTTGCAGTCCTTTCGACCAAATGTTTGTTTTGAATGATCCAGGCTCAATTAAGACGACATATACTCCGTATGGCAACATCTCTAAACGAAGCGATTCGCTAAATCCTTCGACAGCGAATTTCGAGGCGACATATGGACCCATCGCCGGAAAACCGACTCGCCCGCTAATGCTGCTAATGTTAATAATCTTACCGCTCCGTTGCGTTCGCATAATTGGCAAAACAGCTTTTGTGACGGCAACTAACCCAAAAAAGTTCGTCGCAAACTGGCGCTCCCACTCTTCAAGTGTAAGTTCCTCGACAAAACCGCCAACGGCAAACCCTGCGTTGTTAACTAATACATCGATCCGCCCATAGCGATTGATTACATCGTTCACGACCGATTCCACCGCGGCGAAATCGGTGACATCGAGAGATATGACTTCTATCCGATCGTACACGCCAGCTTCGCGCGCCACTGTCGCAAGCATTTCTTTATTTTGCATGTTTCGCATCGAAGCAATGACTCGATATCCTTCGCGCGCAAGTGCAACGCTTACGAGTAGCCCAAACCCGCTCGAGGCTCCTGTCACTAGCGCCACCGACGGGGAGTTTACATTTTGATTCACAACACTCCTCCTCGCTACGATAAAGACATATGTATTGAAATTAGATAACGATAGGTAATATTCCTGCCATTTTAAAAAATCAACCCCCATCACGCACTGATGGAGGTCGATTTTTTCTTTGGTTTAAGTTCTTTTGTTGTGAACAAGCATAGCTCCACTCAACACAATCAGTCCCCCGATCATTTGGATAGACGATATGCTTTCATGTAAAAATACCATCGATAGAAGAAACGTCACGATCGGTTCGATCATACTTAAAATCGCTGCTTTTGTCGGACCGATGATATTCATTCCCGCAAAAAACGTCAGCATTGCCAAAACGCTTGAAATGAACGATGTTCCGATAATTGGAAGCCATCCTTTTGCGTCAAATTGAAAATGTAATGTTCCCGAACCAATTCCAAAAACAAAAAAAAGACAAAGCGTCAAAGAGTGCGATGTAGGCACTCGCTGTAATAGGTGGAACGTGTGCGGTCACTTGATTTCCAACGATAATGTAGATTGAGTAAACAATCGCTGCTCCAACGGCTAACGCAATATCGAGCGGCTGAATTTTTCCTTCTGGTGCCCCTAATACAAGCAACATACCTAAAAAAGAAATGAGAATCGCGATGATGATGTGCTTTGTTAGCTTTTCTTGATTATTGAACCTCTCATGGCTGAAGCCACGAGATTCCTGCGCTGTCCCTTCTAACGAAGGGAGAATGAGCAGGCTAGCCCCGCAGTTCCTGCGGTTAGAAGCCGAATGGCTTCGTTTTTTAAATTCATACTTGCGTTCACATCTCGATCGTGATGTGTGCCACATGAAGGGCATTCCCATTCACGAAGGTGAAGATGCTTCACGTCTTTGTTTTTGTATCCACAATGAGAACACAATTGGCTAGATGGAAAATTTTTCGCCACTACCACCACTTGTTTGCCGTACCATGTCGCTTTATACATGAGCATGTTTGTAAATGTTGACCATGATACGTCGGCAATGGCTTTGGCTAGGTTATGATTTTTCATCATGTTTGCCACTTGCAAATCTTCGACTCCAATGATGTCGTGGTTTTTGACAATCTCGGTCGAGAGTTTATGCAAGTAGTCATTTCGGGAATTTGTCATTTTCTCGTGTAGGCGTGCGACCTTGATTCGTTGTTTATGCCAATTCGAACTTCCTATTT
>NZ_JAHZOF010000039.1:0-435 GCF_019553625.1 Anoxybacillus sp. ST70 | reverse complement strand
CCTCGACGACGACCACGCGCCGTGTTCGCCGCGCTGAGTCGAGGATAGGTTGCACGGTCAGCGGATGCAGCATCACCGGCACGATCAACTCCACAACGTGGTCCGATTCGAGGAAAAGCTGCTCGAGCTGCTCGGCGATCTCGCGCGCATTCTCTCCGTAGGTGACCACCGTCACGGTGGGATCGTGCCTCACCGGGGAGACGATCAGCGTGCCCAGGGCTCCGCCCTGCTTATCGAACCGATAATCCGCGCTCCCCTGCCAGAGATGGCGCCCATAGTCCACCTTGTTCTCGATAACCACCGCGGGGACCGGTAGATCGTCGATGGCCTCGATCAGGGGTCGCGGATCCTCCAGCGACGTCACCGCGAACACCGCAAGATTGTCGATCCCGACCAAGAACTTCTCGAGCGACTGCGAGTGTGTCGGACCATAGC
>NZ_JAHZOF010000038.1:0-455 GCF_019553625.1 Anoxybacillus sp. ST70 | reverse complement strand
GCCTGCTGGTGGTTCTCCAACAGCATGATGATGATGCGAGTCATCGCGCATAAGGTGCCATTGAGAGTGGCCAGGGGTTCAACGCCGTCAGGTCCGCGATGGCGAATAGACAGGCGCCGGGCCTGGAAGGTAGTGCAGTTCGACGTCGAGGTGATCTCACGATAGCGTTCTGGGTTGGCAGCCAGCCATAACAATCGAACTTGCGGGCAGCAGACAGGCCCAAGTCACCGGAAGCAACGTCGAGCACCTGGAACGGGATTTGTAGCGCGGTAATGAAGTCCTTCTCGAAACTCAGCAACTTCTCATGCCAGGCCTCAGCCTCCTGCGGTAGGCAATAAACGAACATCTCGACTTTGTCGAACCAATGAACGCGAAAGATACCGCGGGTGTCCTTGCCATACGAGCCAGCCTCGCGTCGGTAGCATGGAGAAAAGGCGACGTAGCGTTTGGGCAAC
>NZ_JAHZOF010000037.1:0-467 GCF_019553625.1 Anoxybacillus sp. ST70 | reverse complement strand
TCTTCGAGACGTCGAGTCGCCTGCCTTGGGCGGCTCGCTGCTCGTCAGTGATCATCGAATTGTAGCCGCGGTGGCCTTTCCCATAGTTGAACTTCTCGACGAGCTCGTCAGTATCAGCACCCTCGCGAGCCAGCATCTCAGTGATGTCGCCGATCTTCTTGCGCAACGGCTGCGGATCGATCCCGTGGTCCTTGTTGTACGCCATCTGGATATCGCGACGACGATTTGTCTCGTCGATGGCGACCTGCATGGAATCAGTGATCTGGTCGGCGTACATGATGACCTGACCGTTGACGTTACGAGCGGCGCGGCCGACGGTCTGGATAAGGGACCGTTCAGAACGCAAAAAGCCCTCCTTGTCGGCGTCAAGGATCGCCACCAAGGAAACCTCCGGGAGGTCGAGTCCCTCTCGTAGCAGGTTGATACCGACAAGCACATCGAACTCACCCATGCGCAACTCCTTGAGC
>NZ_JAHZOF010000036.1:0-733 GCF_019553625.1 Anoxybacillus sp. ST70 | reverse complement strand
ATACGCTATGTATTCACGTGTGGATACTGCCCCATTACGGACAGTGGGTTCCCCCATTCGGAAATCTCCGGATCAACGCTTACTTACAGCTCCCCGAAGCATATCGGTGTTTGTCCCGTCCTTCATCAGCTCCTAGTGCCAAGGCATCCACCGTGCGCCCTTTCTAACTTAACTAAACACACTTTTCAGCCTGTTATCTAGTTTTCAAAGAACATGGCTTCTTCTTGAAGCTACATCTTTGCTGCCATGCGCCGAGGAATTTATCATCTTCGTAATCACTCGCAGACGCAGGCGCAAAGCTACTGCTTGAACCTGTATGAGGGATATTCCCTCAAAACTAAACGAAGCGAAAAAGCGTTTTTTATCATACGATGTCTAGCTTCGAACTAACATCCTCCTCCGCGTCCGCTTTTTCCATCGACGTGCAAGCACGTCTCGTCAAAAGCTTGCGCTTCCGTCGGATGTTTCCTTGTCTACGCCAAGGACCGTTCTCCGCTTTTCTTCTTATCCTTAGAAAGGAGGTGATCCAGCCGCACCTTCCGATACGGCTACCTTGTTACGACTTCACCCCAATCATTTGCCCCACCTTCGGCGGCTGGCTCCCGGAAGGGTTACCTCACCGACTTCGGGTGTTGCAAACTCTCGTGGTGTGACGGGCGGTGTGTACAAGGCCCGGGAACGTATTCACCGCGGCATGCTGATCCGCGATTACTAGCGATTCCGGCTTCATGCA
>NZ_JAHZOF010000035.1:0-738 GCF_019553625.1 Anoxybacillus sp. ST70 | reverse complement strand
TACGGCGCAGCGAAACAAAATATTCCCATTGATGCCGTGAAAAAACAGCTCCATGTGGCATAAGGAGTACCCCGTTTGTCTCTTTTTAAATGGTAATTATTGTAATGAAAATTACTCAACTACAGTAAATTAAAATAAATTAAAATAAATTAAAATAAATTATTTTAACTTAATTTAATATATTTACTGAGGAGGAATATACATGAACTTTACTTTCTTAGAAATTGATCATGTTCAAGTTGCTGCTCCTAAAGGTTGTGAAGAAAAAGCACGTGAGTTTTACGGAAAAATTTTAGGAATGAAAGAGATCCCAAAACCTGAGAACTTACAAAAGCGAGGTGGAGTATGGTTTCAATGTGGGAGTCATCAGCTACATATTGGTGTACAAGATGATTTTCAACCTGCTAAAAAAGCACACCCAGCCTTTCATGTAAAAAATCTTGCTGTATTGCGTGACCACTTAATTGAGAAGGGGATTGCAGTAAAGGAAGATGAACCGCTAGAAGGAGCAAATCGTTTTTATGCCAATGATCCTTTTGGCAACAGACTCGAATTTTTAGAGTGGATTAAATAATAACTGTACTTGAGCAAATTAAGCACCACGTCGCTAAGTAACTATTCACCCCAGTGCTAGTGTATAAAAAAGCCCAGCACAAATAGGGCATTTCGGTCATAGAAAATGCCCTAGGTAGCGGAAAGAACTCGATCGATCGTTTCGCCTGCCAACAGAAGACACAA
>NZ_JAHZOF010000034.1:0-854 GCF_019553625.1 Anoxybacillus sp. ST70 | reverse complement strand
CTAATTTTTCTTCTAGTTTGCGAAGAAACTTTGGATTCGCATACGTCGTACCGTCTGAAAGAATCGCAAAATGTTTTACGCCCAAGTCAATCCCGACGGCACGATTCGTTTTAGGGAGTGGTTGCACGTCTACTTCTGCAAGAATAGACACAAAGTATTTTCCGCTTGCGTTTCGGCGAATGGTCGCAGACAAGATGCGTCCTTCGACTTCCCGACTTTTCGCAACACGCACAAGCCCAAGTTTCGGGAGTTTGATTCGATTGCCGACAACGGCAATATTTCCATTCGTGTACTTTGTTGTGTACGATTGCACCTTGTTCTTTTTTGATTTAAAACGTGGTTTATTGTTTTGTTTTTGAAAAAATCGAGTGTACGCATCGGATAAATGTTTCAGCGAGGTTTGGAGCGCAATGCTGTCCACTTCTTTTAGCCATACAAATTGTTTCTTTAGGCTTGTTAATTGAGAAGAACAAACCTTGTAGGTCAACCCTTTTCCTGTTGTTCGGTACGCACGTTCCCATTCGGCAAGGAAATAATTAAATACAAAACGAGCGCAACCGAATGTTTTGGCAATAAGGATTTCCTGTTCTTTGGTTGGGTAAATACGGAATTTGTATGCTTTATGGACGAGCATGGCTTTCACCTCCCCTTCTGATTTTGGATGTATTGTTTTATTTGCGCTTCTGTGTGTTCACTTACGGTTGCGACAAAATAAGAAGGATTCCATAAGTTCCCTCCCCCCAATTTCTCTTTTAGTTGAGGGAATTCTTTAAACAGCAACCTCGCACTCACACCTTTTAATGCTTTAATCATATTTGGAATAGAGTGTTGTGGCGTGCAGTCAATGAGCAAAT
>NZ_JAHZOF010000033.1:0-884 GCF_019553625.1 Anoxybacillus sp. ST70 | reverse complement strand
CATGTTTGCTCGGTGACGATGGCGGAGAGGTCACACCCGTTCCCATCCCGAACACGGAAGTTAAGCTCTCCAGCGCCGATGGTAGTTGGCGGGACACCGCCTGCGAGAGTAGGACGTTGCCGGGCAAAAAAATGAGCCATTAGCTCAGTAGGTAGAGCATCTGACTTTTAATCAGAGGGTCGGAGGTTCGAGTCCTCCATGGCTCACCATGATGCGGGTGTGGCGGAATTGGCAGACGCACCAGACTTAGGATCTGGCGCCTCTGGCGTGGGGGTTCAAGTCCCTCCACCCGCATAATGCGGAAGTAGTTCAGTGGTAGAACACCACCTTGCCAAGGTGGGGGTCGCGGGTTCGAGTCCCGTCTTCCGCTCCAACATGCCTATGCCGGGGTGGCGGAATTGGCAGACGCACAGGACTTAAAATCCTGCGGTAGGTGACTACCGTGCCGGTTCGAGTCCGGCCCTCGGCACTTTATATGCGCCCGTAGCTCAATTGGATAGAGCATCTGACTACGGATCAGAAGGTTAGGGGTTCGAATCCTCTCGGGCGCGCCATGTTTATATTATAATGAGGACGGGAAGTAGCTCAGCTTGGTAGAGCACATGGTTTGGGACCATGGGGTCGCAGGTTCGAATCCTGTCTTCCCGACCATTTCTAAGGGGCCTTAGCTCAGCTGGGAGAGCGCCTGCTTTGCACGCAGGAGGTCATCGGTTCGATCCCGATAGGCTCCACCAAAAAAACTATTGACAAGCAAAAACGTAAATGTTATATTGAAAAGGTCGCTTCAAAAGCGACAAGATGTTCCTTGAAAACTGAACGAAGCGAAAAGCGTACAGAAGCTAAGGATAACTTTTCTATGGAGAGTTTGATCCTGGCTCAGGACG
>NZ_JAHZOF010000030.1:0-1026 GCF_019553625.1 Anoxybacillus sp. ST70 | reverse complement strand
CCTAGGTAGCGGAAAGAACTCGATCGATCGTTTCGCCTGCCAACAGAAGACACAACGAGTCCCACACGTTTTTTTCGTGTTTCGTAAGTGTGGAAACGATGCTTCTTGCGATGCAAAACGACTGCGCGAACGTTTCGTCACGAAATGTACCCGAGATGTTCTCTTTGACTTTGACCATGCGAAGATCTCGCTCGGCTTGGTTATTGTCAAAGGGAACATGCACTTCACATAAGAAACGCAGCGCTTCTTCCTTTCGTTTTTGAAGCCGTCGAATAAAAGCGAGTGCTTTTTTCGGAAGAGGTGTCATCGTTTCCAATCGGTGCTGTGCTTTCGCTAGGATACGATCATACACTCGTTCCCATCGTTTCGCTTCTTCTTCGGAAAGTGCACCGTGATGCGCTTCGACTGCCTGTTTGGCGGCTAACAGAAACGTGGTCATGCGCGATGCCCATGTATGGCCTTGTTCGATGAAGCCTTTTAGCTCACGTAAATGATGGGCATGGCAAAGAGCATGTGTGGCTTTCGTGTATCTCGGATACGTACCGAATGCATCATGCATCATCGTCCCTTTGTATTGTGGAAGAATCCCGATCTCATCCGTTGCTTTCTTTCCACGAGAAGCGTGAAAAGCCAAGTACGTATATGTCGACGTACATGCGACATGCACCCATGCGAGTTTACCATTGATGCGCAAACTCGTTTCATCGACATGCAAGATGTTAGAGTCAAGTAAGGCGTCTTCGATCATGTCCATATTGGATTCCAGCGCTTCGCGTCCTCGTTTCACCATATTGGCAAGGGTTCCTGTACTAACCGAGTGTTGATATAACGCTTCGATTGTATCACTTAAACGCTTGTAAGGGATCAATTGGATATGATGCAAATAAACAACGAGCGCAGTAAGACGTGGACCGTATTGCACATGATTCGTGACATGTGGTGGAAACTCCGCTTGTTGCACGCATCGACAATGCGGACATGATTTCACTTCACGCTCATGTTGTGTCACTTCAATCGACACGGGAG